>JAEWWJ010000054.1 GCA_023396415.1 Bacteroidota bacterium | reverse complement strand
AACCGATGTTCCAAAAAAATGTGTACTTTTATCCATGTAGTTAAGTTTTGTGGTAAAAACAAAACTACAAAAAGAGTCCGGAAGATTTAACTATCTTCCGACTCTTATTTTTTATCGGACAACAATGTTTTATAATATAGAATCTTGAAGGAATCAATCCGGCCCGAAACAAGTTAAAAAATTTGCAACAAACTATTGGCGAAGCAGTTGCATACTACGCCGAGAAGGGCTAAGCAAATATCATTGCAGAAAGAAATTAAAAAAGAGGCCACACCAAGGGTGCAGCCTCTTTAAAAAAAGGTTTTGTCTGTTAAGATTATTTTCTCATTTGAATCAAAATATCGAGCATTTTGATGGCGGCCTCGGAGATGATGGTGCCGGGACCGAAGATGGCAATGGCGCCGGATTCATAGAGAAATTGGTAATCTTGGTGAGGGATAACGCCGCCAACGATCACCATAATATCTTCTCTACCAAGCTTTTTAAGCTCATCAATCACTTGCGGAACAAGGGTTTTATGCCCAGCTGCCAGGCTTGAAACACCCAACACATGCACATCATTTTCAACGGCTTGACGGGCTGCTTCGGCGGGAGTTTGGAACAATGGTCCAATATCCACATCAAAACCGATGTCAGCATAACCGGTGGCTACCACTTTGGCACCGCGATCATGACCATCCTGTCCCATCTTGGCAATCATAATGCGCGGACGGCGACCTTCGATTTGCGCAAATTCGTCAGCCATTTCCACGGCTTTAGCAAAGCTTTTATTCCCCATACTTTCTGATGAATATACTCCTGAAATGGAACGTATGACAGCCTTATAGCGTCCAAAAACCTTTTCACAAGCGGTTGATATTTCTCCCAATGAAGCTCTTTTTGATGCCGCATCAACAGCCAGCTCCAACAAATTGCCTTCACCTGTTTGGCATGAAATGGTGATGGCTTCAAGGGCTTTTTGCACCTCAGCTTCGTTGCGGTTGGCTTTGAGGGTTTTCAGCCTTTCAATTTGTGAAAGGCGCACCGCGGTGTTGTCAATGTCGAGGATGTCAATCGGATCTTCTTTCTCCAAGCGGTATTTATTCACACCAACAATAACATCTTTGTTCGAGTCAATGCGGGCCTGTTTGCGGGCAGCAGCTTCTTCGATACGCATTTTTGGCAGTCCGGTTTCAATAGCTTTCGCCATTCCGCCCATGGCTTCAATCTCTTCGATATGTGCCCAGGCTTTTTCAACCAACTCGGCAGTCAGCTTTTCAACATAATACGAACCGGCCCACGGGTCAACAGCTTTGGTGATCTGTGTTTCTTCTTGGAGATAAATCTGTGTGTTGCGTGCAATACGTGCCGAAAAATCGGTAGGCAAGGCAATGGCTTCGTCGAGGGCGTTGGTGTGCAGCGATTGGGTATGTCCGAGAACGGCGCCCAAAGCTTCAACACAAGTGCGGGTGATATTGTTGAAAGGATCTTGTTCGGTGAGGCTCCATCCCGATGTTTGGGTATGCGTGCGCAAAGCCATAGATTTGAGCAGTTGAGGCTCAAATTGTTTCACAATCTTGGCCCACAACAAACGTCCGGCACGTAGCTTGGCAATCTCCATAAAATGATTCATTCCCAAAGCCCAAAAGAACGACAATCGAGGTGCAAAAGCATCTATATCCAATCCGGCCTTGATGCCCGTTCGGATGTAATCCAACCCATCGGCCAGGGTATAAGCCAATTCGATGTCGGCAGTGGCGCCGGCCTCTTGCATATGGTAGCCTGAAATGGAAATCGAGTTAAACTTGGGCATCTTCTTCGAGGTGAACTCAAAGATGTCGGCAATTATGCGCATAGACGATTCCGGTGGATAGATATAGGTGTTGCGCACCATAAACTCTTTCAAAATATCATTTTGAATGGTTCCGGCCAGCTCTTCCAACTTGGCTCCCTGCTCGAGGGCGGTAACGATATAAAATGCCAGAACAGGCAGCACAGCACCGTTCATGGTCATGGAAACAGACATTTTGTTGAGTGGAATCTGATCGAAGAGAATCTTCATATCGAGGATAGAATCAATGGCAACGCCAGCTTTTCCAACATCGCCTACCACGCGCTCGTGATCGGAATCATAGCCGCGATGGGTAGCCAAATCGAAGGCAACTGACAATCCTTTTTGTCCGGCAGCGAGGTTTCGACGGTAAAAAGCATTGGAATCTTCAGCCGTTGAAAAGCCCGCGTATTGGCGGATAGTCCAGGGTTGCATCACATACATGGTGGAATAGGGGCCGCGCAAAAAAGGCGGAATGCCGGCTGCAAATTGCAAATGCTCCATGCCTTCGATATCTTTTTCAAGATAGGCTTGTTTCACTTGAATATGCTCGGGCGTTTCCCAATCGGGGGTGATGGCATTTTTTAGTTCCCATTCCTCGGCAGTGTGTGTGGCCTTGGGAACTTTATTGATATTAATATTTTTGAATTTGGGTTTCATTGCTTTCAGTATTAATTGAAGGATTCATCAGTGATACTTAGTTGCTTTTGAAACTTTTGGAGGGTTTCAAGCACATTGGATTTCACGTGGATAAAATGTTCCATTCCGGCAGTTTTTAACTCTTCGACTAATCCGGTGGGATAGCCGGCCAAAGCTACAATGGCATTCTTTTTAAGGGCCTCGAAAATCGGAAGGGCAATCTCCGCATATTCTTCATCGGAACTACAAATAACCACGATTTCAGGTTTTTGGCTGAGTATCTGCTGAATACCTTCTTCGATGGTGCTAAAACCGTTGTTGTCAATCACTTCAAATCCGGCGCAAGCAAAGAAATTACATGCAAAATTGGCCCGTGCTTTGCGCATGGCCACATTGCCGAATGTAAACATAAAGGCTGTCGGACGTTTCTTTTTCAAGCTGAAGCGGTCTGTTTGGTAGCGCATGGCTTCAAAAGCTTGTGCACCGCGATACACCTTAATGGTTTCGATAGCAGCGTTGCCTTCCATGGTTCTATCATCCGGCTCAAAAACTGTTGCGGGCAAAGGAAGGGTTTTTGCCTCACCGAAGTTGGGAAATTGATTGGTTCCCAAGAGAATTTCACGGCGGGTAGCAATATTTTGGTCGCGTTTGTTGGCACTTTCCTTCAGTTGACTTTGGATTGTTCCTTTTTTCAAGGCTTCGACAAATCCACCTTCATCATCAATTTTCAGGAAGAGTTTCCAGGCTTCCTCAACAAGCATTTGGGTGAGGTTTTCGATGTAATATGAACCGGCGGCAGGATCGGCAATCCGGTCGAGGTAAGATTCTTCTTTCAAGACCAACTGTTGGTTGCGGGCCACCCGTTCGGAAAAATCATTAGATGACTCAAAAGCAGCATTGAAAGGCAATACGGCAAAAGAATCAACGCCACCGAGTACAGCCGACATGGTTCCTGTGGTGGTTCGCAAAGTGTTTACATAAGGATCGTAAATGGTGAAATTCCAAATTGTGTTGGTGGCATGGATAAACATCCGTCCGTTTTGGGCATCGTTCAACCCGTAGGCATTGACAATTTGAGCCCATAACAACCTGTAAGCACGTAATTTGGCCATTTCCAAGAAATAGCTTGAGCCTACGGCAAGGTTAAACTTGATGCGGGGAGCCACATCGCCAATGAACAAGCCTTTGTCGGTGAGCCTTGTCAGGTATTCAGCTCCGGCGGCCAACGTAAAAGCAATTTCTTGCACGGTAGTGGCACCGGCATTGGCAAAAATGAGGCCATTCACGCCAATCACGCGGTAGTTGGGCATTGCTTTGGCAGCCTTGATTAACTCGTAGGCGGTACAAAAATCGGCTTCTTCGCTATCGTACCACACACCACGACGGCTAAACCTAAGGATGGGGTCAAAATTAACCGATCCAAAAATTTTGTCCATCGGACGGTTGTATTTGCGCACCAACTTATCCATTATTGCCACCAGTTGTAGGTGATTAGATGATCCGGAGAGGTTGATTTCGGCAATATCAGCCCTGATATTTTTGAGCAAAGCCTCAACTTCTTCCATGGTGTAAGGCTTATTGCAGTCGAGGTCAAAACCGATTGAATCAACGCCTTTCATCAAAATGTCAAGGGCTTTTTCATTTGATTTTTGAATGTCGTCCACTTTAAGGTCTTGCCGCACAAGCCAGGCGTTGCCTGAGGTTTTGTTGCCTCTCACGAAAGGAAAATCGCCCGGAAAGGTATGTAACCAGGGGATTTGAGCCAAATGTTCCTCTCTATAATAAGGTCTTACCGATAAGCCATCGTTGGTTTTCCAAACCAATTTTTTTTCGTAGTCGGCACCTTTCAGGTCTTTTTGTATGAGTGCTTCCCATTGCTCTGTGGTAACAGGACTGAACTCATTAAAAAGTTTTTTTACTTTTTGTTCCATATAATAATTAGGTATTAACCAATCTGTTTTGGCAGCAAAACCCGCCAAGCTTTCAGCTGCAAAATTAGCAATTTTGCCAAAGCTTAGCCCGCCGAGCTCTAAATTATTGTGAAATTGTTAACAACACCCCTTTATTGGCCTAAGTGGTGAATACGACAAAAACAACAGAGAAAATAGAAAAGGTTGTTATCAGAAAAAACAAAGCCAAAAATGATGCTTTGGATCAGTTGCTTAATTTTTCCTTTAAGGATTTGAAGCCATGTCCGAGAATTTCGTCGGCATTAAGGACAGTCACAAACGCTTTAGGGTCAGCACTTTGTATAAAACCTTCAAGAATAGCGAGTTCGCGACGGCTCAGCACCACATAAATTAAAATCCTTTCTTGGCCCGAGAACATCCCTTTGGCCTGCACGAAGGTGCCGCCCCGTTTCAAATCGCGGGTAATTTTTTGACCAATTTCGATATGTTTATCAGAAACAATCAGCGCCATTTTGTCGTAAGTCCAGCCCTGAAGTACCGTATCAATGGTTTTACCCATGATAAAAATAGCAATGAGCGAATAGAGCGGGATGGCCCAATCGAGAAACACCAATGCGCCCAGCAAAACGATGGAAGCGTCCACTGACATCATCAGCTGGCCCAAAGGGCGACCCGTCCATTTGCCCAACATCATTGCCACCACATCCGTGCCGCCGCAGGTGGCTTTGGCTTTAAACAAAAATCCCACACCAATGCCGATCACAGCGCCGCCATAAAGACTTGAAAGCAATAAATCGTCGGGAATCAGTGGTGCATCTCCATAAAAATAGGTCAACACATCCATAAAAACAGAAGTGAGAATGAATCCGGTAAACGTTTTTACTCCAAAACGCGGTCCCAACACCTTAATGCCGATGAGCGTCAACGGCAAGTTAAATGCCAACGCCATCAAACCCACAGGTGTTCCGAAAGTGTGGTGCAAAACGATGGAAATACCATAAATCCCTCCCGGAACAATACGGTGAGGCGTGATGAAAAGCACGTATCCGGCAGCAATGATGAACGCCCCTGTAACAATGAGGGCGTAGGCTTTGAACCATTTGGACGAAAGCGGCCGATAACGTACAATGAAGCCCATATCAGTGTGAAACTTTATCTTTCAGTGACTTGAATCCTTCGCCAAGAATTTCGTTGGCATTGATGACTGTAACAAATGCATTGGGATCCACCTGATGGATAAACTCCTGTAAGATAGCCATTTCACGACGATTCACTACAGTAAAAATGATCGTTTTATCGTTGCCATTGTACATTCCTTTTCCTTCAATGAAAGTTCCCCCGCGGTTGAGGTCGTTGATGATTTTATCTCGAATTTCTTGGTAACGGTCAGAAATGATAAACAATGTTTTGTCGTAGTTCACCCCTTGAAGGATCACATCAACAACCTGTCCGGTAATAAAAATGACTATGAGCGAATAGAGTGGAATGCGCCAATCTTTAAAAATCAATAGACCGAACAGCACGATAACCGAATCCACATAGATAAGCAGCTGACCTACAGGCATTTTGGTATATTTACTGATGATCATGGCAATAATATCGGTTCCTCCCGAGGTGGCCTTCGATTTAAAAATCAGTCCTAAACCAATGCCAATAAACACCCCACCATAAATAGAAGATAAAAGGGGCTCGCCCGAAACCAGCGGTTCGCTGCCATATAACATGGTTAAGCCATCAACAAAAAAAGCTGTGAGCAAAAAACCGATGACCGTTTTATAGCCAAACCGCGGTCCAAGAATTCTGATACCAATGATGGTGAGCGGTATATCCATGGTAAGGGCCATTAAACCTACAGGAACATCAAACAAATAATGCAACACTATAGCGACGCCATACACCCCGCCAGGAACTATTTTGTAAGGCGTGATGAACAAAACAAAGCCCGAAGCAAGAATAAAGGAGCCGATAACGATCAGGCTGTAATTAATGAGCCAACGTTTTGAAAAGAGCTTATCTTTCTGAATAAAAGCCATAAATTTTGGTTTTTCGGAATAAGCGGCAAAAATAACCAATTAAGGCCACAGCACACATAATTGTTGAATCACTCAATGCATAAAAATCATTGTCGAACCGCTCCGAAAAAGAAAGTAAACACAGAAAAAAAACAATTGCGTAGCCTTCTTCACAATAAATTGAGTGATAATCTGTTTAAACCAGCAAACCGAAAACCGATAATGAATTTGGGTGAGAAAATCATTAATTCTAAAATGCAGCTTCAATTGGCTAAAAATTACTATTTTAGCCGACTTGAAATAATAGGCATAAATAGCTTAATGCAGTTGAAATTCAGATATTTAGGTATTCTGGTGTGTTTCGTAATGTGTGGAAATTTCCTTCACGCACAGCAAGCACCTATTTTTACCCACCACACTTACACGCACGCTTTTACCAATCCTGGTTTTGCAGGCATGGGTCAAGGCATTTGCCTGAGCAGTGTCGTGCGCCAGCAATGGGCAGGATTTAAAGATGGCGAAGGCAATAAAGTTGCTCCCGAAACCTTTTTAATCACCGGCGATATGCCCGTTAAAATCTTGCGCGGTGGCGTTGGATTATCCATCATACAAGACAAGCTGGGTTTCGAGAAAAACGTTGGTGTTCAGCTGGGTTACTCCTATCATACCGACATTGGAGCTGCTAAATTAGGCATCGGAACAGCACTTAATTTTTTGAATAGAACTGTTGATTTCAGTAAGTTTAAGCCTCATCAGAGTGGTGATCCGCTTTTGGCAACAGCCGAAAAATCGGATATGCTTTTCGATGTCAATTTAGGAGCATTTCTTGAAGTACCCGATGTGTATTACTTTGGGTTTTCAGTTACCAGCATGTTGGAATCCAAAAGCAAAGCACTCACTGACAATACCAGCAGCAGCTTTGTTGGCGACCGCACCTTTTATCTTGTAGGAGGCTATCAGTTTGTTGCTCCATGGAATCCTGCCTTCGAGTTTCATCCGGCCATCAGCGTGATGAGCAACGTATCAACTGCCCAAATGAACCTCACCGGAACAGTGGTGTACAATAATAAGTTTTGGGGCGGCGTTAATTATAGGCCACAAGAATCAATCGGCTTGATGGTTGGCATGACGGTGCTTAACCTTCGTTTAGGTTACAGCTACGACATCAACACCCTTGGGTTGGGCGTTCCCGGCTCGCATGAAATAAGTTTAGGCTATTGTTTTAAAATAGATACGGAAAAAAGTATTAAGACCTACAGAAACACGCGATACCTTTAGTGCATCACGGACAGAAGAAGTAATTCAAAACGAAAAAAGATTTAACAGTTGAAAACATATCCATCAAACCCAATGAAGCACCTACTGTTCTACGCATCGGCCCTGTTGATGCTGGCAAGTTGCGGCAACACCAATTCAGGCGAGCTGGTTGGCGTACGCCAAAAATCGAAACCATTTTATCAACCCGACCCTTACGGCATGGTCTTCATCCCCCAGGGTAATTTCACGATGGGTGCCGGAGGCGAAGACATCACTTATGGGCAGCTCAATCAGCCTAAAAGTATCTCTGTTTCAGGTTTTTTTATGGATGAAACAGAAATTACCAACAATGAATACCGCGAATTTGTGCAATACGTTCGCGACTCTATTGCCCGCACCCTGCTTGGTGAGGTAAATCCCGACATTTACCTCATCAGCGTGAACGAAAAAACCGGTGAAGAGTACGATCCACCGCACTTGAATTGGAAACCTAAAATTGATTGGAACAGCAAAGACCAAGAAGTTAGAGATGCCCTTGAGGCCATGTTTTTGCCCGATCTTGAACGTTATTTCCGTCGCAAAGAGATTGACACAAGAAAGCTCAACTATGCCTATTACTGGGTTGATCTTCAGGCTGCCGCCAAAAAAGAATTCGACCAAAACGCACAATACGACTACCGCAACGCAGGTTTGTCGAACCGTCCGCAAGGCCTTACCAACCGCTCGGTGTATGTAAAACGTGAGATGATCAACGTTTATCCCGATACCCTTTCATGGATTCACGATTATGCTTATTCGTTCAACGATCCATTGACAGAAAAATATTTTTGGCATCCGGCGTACGACCACTACCCTGTTGTTGGAGTCAACTGGAGCCAAGCGCGGGCTTTCTGTGTTTACAGAACTGAAAAACTGAACGCTTTCTTGCTTTCACGCAAGGGCGAAGTGGCATTGGCCGAGTTCCGTTTGCCTACCGAGGCTGAATGGGAATGGGCGGCCAGTGGCGGAAACTCACTCAACCCTTATCCTTGGGGAGGCCCATACACCCGCAACGACCAAGGTTGTTTCTTGGCCAACTTTAAACCCCTTCGTGGAAATTATATCGCCGATGGCGGTCTGCGCACCGTTATTGTCGGTCATTATCCACCCAACGACTTTGGTTTATACGACATGGCCGGCAATGTGGCCGAATGGACCAACAGCGCTTTTGATCCGGCGAGTTATAATCTAACGTGGGACATGAACCCCAACTACACCTACAATGCCAACGAAAACGATCCACCGGTAATGAAACGCAAAGTCATCAGAGGCGGCTCATGGAAAGATATTGCCTACTATTTGCAAACTACTTCAAGGGCTTACGAATACCAGGATACTGCCAAAAGCTATATCGGCTTCCGTACCATTCAACCTTTCTTAGGCCGCAATAAAGGCGACAACCCCTTGAAAGCTTCGAGGGTTTACAGATAACAGAAACACATTATTCATTTCAATCACATCCATTCACATGAACTTTAATCAGTTAGTCAGAAGTAAAAAGTATAAAAACTTCATGTCGAAGCTCTACGGTATCGGAGCTGCTGTTGTTATTATCGGGGCGTTGTTCAAAATTAACCATTACAATTACGCCAATGAGATGCTGATCATCGGTTTGGGAACCGAAGCATTGATCTTTCTTTTTTCGGCTTTTGAACCCCCTCATGTGGAACCCGATTGGAGTCTTGTTTATCCACAGTTGGCCGGAATGTATGGCGATAGCCCTGTTGAACGC
Source organism: Bacteroidota bacterium (assembly GCA_023396415.1). Lineage (GTDB taxonomy): Bacteria > Bacteroidota > Bacteroidia > Bacteroidales > F082 > JALNZU01. The sequence continues at coordinate 84,764 of JAEWWJ010000054.1, read as the reverse complement.
GAACTTCAAGGAAAAAAGACGGCTACACAACAACTGGACAGCATGTTTAAAGAAGCCAACATTGAAAAAGAAACCTTAGAACGACTCGGGCAAGGACTTAAAAAGCTGAGCGAGAACGCTGTTCAAATGGGACAGATTTCAAACGCTGTTGTTGCCACCAATGAATATGTTGACACCATGCGGTCGGCCACCAAGTCGGCGGGCGAACTTTCGGGCTCCTATAAAAAAGCCTCCGAAGTGTTAGGAAAAGATGCCACCGCCTCGGTGGATTACATCAACAACATGAAATCAGCTTCCGAAAGTGCCTCCAAACTCAGCTCGGCCTACACACAAGCCGCTGACATTTTGAGAAGTGAATCCAAATCAACCGAAGCCTTTGCCAGCACGGTGAAAACAGCCACTGAATCGGCCAAACAATTGGCTGATGCCTATAACAAATCGGCAACAATGATCAAGACTTCAGTAGAAGCTCTTGATTTTGGTTCGGTTGAAAGTGCCTCCTACAACAAACAACTGCAACAGATTGCCAAAAATATGGCAGCCCTGAACGGTGTGTATGAACTGCAACTGCAAGGCACCGGAAAAGCCGCCGAAACAGCCGATAAGCTCTACAAAACCATGTCGGAGTACTTAGAAAAAGTGAACCAAACGGCTACCAACACAGGCCAGCTCAACCAAAACATCACCGAGCTTAACAGCAAAATCAGCGCTATGAATAAGGTGTATGGAAATATGCTGACTGCAATGAACTTTAAGGCATAAGCCAGTTTTTGAACCTACGTTAAGACAATAAAACGCCCATGGCCGGATATAAAGAAACCCCAAGGCAAAAGATGATCGGGATGCTCTATTTGGTGCTGACCGCCTTGTTGGCACTCAATGTGTCGAAAGACATCTTAGATGCTTTTTTGGTGGTCAACGAGAGTATGGTAAGCACCAACGAAAGCTTTTCCAGTAAAATAGCCACAGAATATGCCCGCTTTGAAAACCAATACAACCTCAATCCCGGAAAGGTAGAGGAGTTTTGGGAGAAAGCAAAAGAAGTCAGGCAAAAGAGTGAAGACCTTATCGCTTACATCGAAAAGGTTCAGCTTGAGGTAGTTACACGATCTGAGAAAAAATCTCAAGAAGAGGTACTCAGCTTGTATTACAGAACAGGCGAAGTTCCGGATCTCAAGAATCCGGGGCAGACCAAAGAAAGATCATTTTTGATTCTTTCGGAGGTGCCCAGCCGCGATAAATATGACGAGGCCACCAATTATATGATTGGCCAAAACAAAAATGGAGAGGCATATACCCTTGCCGCCAAAATGCAAGAATACCGCAGCTTTATCCTCGACATCATCGGTCAGGAATATGCCGACAAGATTGGACTCAACACCCAAGATACCTATAAAGACGCTACCAACACCACCCAGGATTGGCAGTATTACAACTTCTTTCACACCATCCTTGCAGCTAACGTTACCATTTTGAATAAAATAGTAACTGAAATTCAAAGTGCTGAATTTGACGCTATCAACAAGCTGTATGAAAACATCAGCGAAAAAGATTTTAAGTTTGATAATGTTTCGGCTAAAGTAATTCCTAGCTCAACCTACATTTTAGCCGGACAAAATTATGAAGCCGAGGTTTTGGTTGCGGCCTTCGACTCAAAAACACAATCGGAGGTGAGGGTATTGCGTGGTGCCGACCGCATCAACGAAAGCAACATCGGTAATACGCAAGTGATTAAAAGCCAAAATGGTGTGGTGAAACTTACTTTTCCTGGTCAAAGTATTGGCCCACAACGCTATGCTGGGATCATTGAGATGCGCGACCCCGTAACACAAGAGTTGGCAAAGTATCCCTTTTCAGCCGATTATATTGTAGCGCCACCTTCTTTAACGGTCGCCCCTTTGAAGATGAACATCCTTTATTCAGGATTGAAAAACCCGCTTGCCATCTCATCACCAGGCATCCCCAGTGAGCAAATTTCACCTTCGATCACCAAAGGTAAGATCACCAAAGGAGCCAATGGCACCTGGGAAGTGGAAGTTCCTTCAGGCGAGCGCACCACTACCATTAGTGCCGCTGCTTTGGTTGACGGCAAAAGTTTGCCTTTGGGCAGCTTTGAGTTTCGCATCAAACGCGTTCCCGACCCTATTGCCAAAATTGCCGACCTCACCGATGGCACCATTGACAAAAATCGCCTACTGGCTTCGAGAGCCATCATCCCCGAAATGATTGATTTCGACTTTGAAGGATTTCATTTTGAAATTGTTTCCTACGAATTAACTACCTATCGCGGCAGCGAGCTTCAGCGTACCGGAACTGTTAAAGGCAACCAGTTTACCGAAGCCGTGACCAATCTGATAAAAGGTGCCGGACGTGGCCAAAGACTTTACTTTGAGCGTATTCAGGCCAAAGGTCCCGATGGAACCATGCGCACTTTGAACCCCATCAACCTTGAAATAAATTAAACTACTTAGCATTCACATATTATGAAAAGAATCACCCTCAGCCTGCTCTTTTTGTTGCTCATCGCCGGCATTAGCACAGGCCTGAAAGCACAAATACAAGCTAACGATCCTATTGACGGTTTGTTTGCCAAAAATAGTATGGTTGATAAAGCCCCCATCCCACTTCCCTCGATAAGGGTTGCCGATGTAACATGGCAAAAAAGGGTTTGGAGAGAAATAGACTTTCGCCAAAAAATCAATCAACCTTTCTATTATCCTTTAGAATCGCACAACGACTGGAGAAGCTTTATCAACGTGGTGATGGATGGCCTGAAGGAACGCAAGTTCAGTGCTTACGATATCAACAACACCGATGAGCTGTTGATGTCGTTAACCTACAACGAAATCATTTCCAAGCAAACCGACTCTTCTTTTGTGCGCGAAAAACGGCCTTATCCGCCTTATGAAGAGTATGATACAGTTATTGTTCGCCAGTTCGACCCATCAAAAGTAATGCGCCTGCGACTGAAAGAAGATTGGTATTTCGACAAACAACGCTCGCAATTGATGGTTCGCATCATCGCCTTTTGCCCTGTAATGATTGTTGAAAAAGATGGAAAAGAGTTCACACAACCCCTGTTTTGGGTGTCGTATGACCAAGCCCGTCAGGTGATGGCACAAGCGATGGTTTTTAACCGTCACAACTCGGCAGAGCGACGCACTTACGATGAAATCTTCTTGAAAAGGATGTTTGACAGCTACATCTACAAAGAAGAAAACGTTTACGACCGTCGTATCAACCAATACGCCACCGGAATGGATGCCTTACTTGAAGCAGAACGCATCAAAATGGACATCTTTAATTTTGAACACGATTTGTGGGAATATTAGTCTAAACACACAAAAGTAAAAAGCCCCGTCTCAAAAAGTACGGGGCTTTTTTGTTATCGCTTTTCAAAAAGCTGTGTATCTTAGCCTCTGTTTTAGTACCCTAAAATCATTGTCACCGTAGTGATCAACCTGCTCGAAAATAAAATTGAATTTCTTAAAGGTGTTGGACCCAAAAGGGCCCTCATCCTGCAAAAAGAGTTGAGTGTCTTTACATACGAAGACCTGCTTTTTTGTTTTCCGTTCAGGTATGTTGACAAGAGTAAAATTCATAAGGCTGCCGAAATCAACGACGATAATGTTTACTACCAGCTTGTTGGCACCATCAGCAAACTCAAAGGCCACGGAACTCCGCGCGTCAGTCGCATCACCGCAGAGTTTACCGACGACAGCGGAAGTATTGAACTGGTGTGGTTCAAAGGCTTGAGTTGGATAAAAAACAGGTTCTTGCCCGGTCAACAATACGTTATTTTTGGTAAAGCCTCCTCCTTCAACAACAAATTTAACTTCGTTCATCCCGACATTGAAGATTATAACCCCGACGATTTCACCTTGGGTGAGAGCCTTCAAGGCGTGTATTACAGTAGTGAAGCCATGAAAACCAATGGCCTTGGTACCAAACAACTGGCTCGACTTATTAAAAATATTCTGCTGCAAAACTTGGAGGTGATTCAGGAGGTACTGCCACCCAACATCTTACAATTGAACCAATTGGTCGCCCGCAAAGAAGCCCTGCTCAACATCCACATCCCCGGCAACAACGGCTTGCTTCAAAAAGCCGTAGAGCGCATGAAATTTGAAGAGTATTTCTTTTTTCAGCTGCATTTGCTACGCAACAAAATGGAACGCGACAAACTCATCAGCGGCTTTACTTTCAAACAAGTGGGGGCGTTGTTCAACACTTTCTACCATCATCACCTGCCTTTTGCCCTCACCGAAGCACAAAAAAGAGTCATCAGAGAAATAAGACTTGATATGGGGTCGGGCCGCCAGATGAACCGTTTATTGCAAGGCGATGTAGGAAGCGGTAAAACCATTGTAGCACTGATGGTGATGTTGCTGGCCCTCGACAATGGTTTTCAAGCGGCGCTGATGGCACCCACCGAAATTTTAGCCAACCAACATTTTGCCTCGCTCACCGAATTATTGAAACATATGCCTGTGAAAATTGATTTGCTCACCGGTTCTACCCGCGCTAAATATCGTAAAGTTCTGCATAAATCGCTGGCAGATGGCGAATTACATATTTTAATTGGCACCCACGCACTGATTGAGGATACAGTTGTTTTTAAACAATTGGGATTGGTGGTGATTGACGAACAGCACCGTTTTGGCGTGGCACAGCGGGCACGTATGTACGAAAAAGCCCAAAAACCTCCACATATTTTGGTGATGACTGCGACACCCATCCCAAGAACCCTTGCCATGACCCAATATGGCGACCTCGATTACTCCCAAATTGACGAGCTTCCTCCCGGACGAAAACCTGTGGAAACCCTTCATCTTTTTAACAGCAGCAGGCTGCGTATGATCGGGTTTCTGAAAAAACAAATCGCTCAAGGAAGGCAGATTTACGTGGTATATCCTTTAATTAAAGAATCGGAAAAGCTCGACCTCATCAACCTTCAGGAAGGTTATGAAGCCTTTTTACGCGATTTTCCCGAGCCTGAATACCGTATCTGCGCCGTTCACGGACAAATGAGTTCGGAGGATAAAGAGTTCGAAATGCAACGATTCGTCAAAGGTCAGGCTCATATTATGGTAGCCACCACCGTGATTGAAGTAGGCGTTAACATCCCCAATGCCAGCGTGATGGTGATCGAACACGCCGACAGGTTTGGACTTTCGCAACTACACCAACTCAGAGGAAGGGTGGGCCGAGGCGCAGATCAATCCTATTGCATTTTGATGACCGACTACAAACTCACCTCCGATGCCAAAAAACGCATGCAAACCATGGTGAGCACCTCCGACGGATTCAAAATTGCCGAAGTTGACTTACAGCTTAGAGGCCCCGGCGAAACACAAGGAACACGCCAATCGGGAGCCCTTGAATTTAGATTGGGCAATCTGGCCAAAGACGAAGCTTTGATTAAAATGGTACGGAAAAATGTGACAGATCTTTTAGAATTAGACAACCGCCTCCAACATCCCGACAACCGTTGCGCCCTGCTTCAATACGAAAAACTTTTCAAGAAAAAATTCGACTGGGGAATGATTGGCTGAGAAAAGAACGATCTGTCAGCCTATATTTCATTGGCATACCTACATGACAGTTTGACATTTTATATCTATTTTTGCCCTTCGTTTTAAAAACAGGATTTATGAAGATTTCTTATCACTGGCTAAAGCAGTACCTCAACATAGAACAAAGCCCCGAAGTAGTGGCCGAAGCCTTAACCTCAGCAGGCCTCGAAGTTGAGGAAATAATCACCTTTGAATCGGTAAAAGGCGGCCTTCAAGGCATCGTAACGGGAGTGGTTTTGAGCTGCGAAAAGCATCCCAATGCCGACAAGCTGAGCTTGACCAAAGTAGATGTGGGCGCCGATGAACCTCTTTCTATTGTATGTGGCGCACCCAATGTGGCAACAGGTCAAAAAGTGTTGGTAGCCACCATAGGTGCTACGCTTCACCAAGGCGATGACAGCTTTCAAATAAAGAAAAGCAAAATCCGCGGTGAGCTTTCCGAAGGCATGATTTGCGCTGAAGATGAGCTTGGTTTAGGTAAATCGCATGATGGCATCATGGTTCTAAACCCTGAAACCTTGGTAGGACAACCGGCGACAACCTACTTTCCTGTCGAAAACGATTGGATTTTTGAAATTGGATTAACCCCTAACCGTTCGGATGCCGCTTCGCATATTGGCGTAGCCCGCGATCTGGCAGCCATCCTGAATTATCGCTTCGAAACACGCCGTCATACGCTTCAATTTCCTGACGTTAGCAGCTTTTCGGTAGATGATCAATCCTTGGATATCACCGTAGAAGTGCCGGATACAGAGGCCTGTCCGCGCTATTCAGGTCTTACCATTAGCGACATCCATGTTGGCCCATCCCCCGAATGGTTGAAAAATAAACTTAAAGCCATTGGTGTGCGACCCATCAACAACATTGTTGATATCACCAATTATGTGCTTTTTGAAACCGGACAGCCCCTTCATGCTTTTGATGCTTCGGCCATTAAAGGCCACAAAGTGGTGGTGAAAAAGCTCCCTGTCAACACACCATTTGTTACGCTCGATGGAATTGAACGCAAACTCAATGCCAACGACCTGATGATCTGCAATGCCGAAGAAGGCATGTGCATTGGTGGGGTGTTTGGAGGCCTCAACTCAGGTGTAAACGAAAATACCACCGCCATTTTTCTTGAAAGTGCTTGCTTCGATTCAAAAACCATTCGCAAAACAGCAAGAGCGCATGGCCTACAAACCGATGCTTCGTTCCGTTTTGAAAGAGGCACCGATCCAAATATTACCGTTTTTGCTTTGAAACGTGCCGCCCTACTCATCAAAGAAATAGCAGGCGGACGCATCTCATCAGAAATTAAAGATGTGTATCCGCAGATGATAAAACCTGCTCAAGTAACCTTGAATTTTGAATATCTGAATAAAATTGCCGGTCAAAATATTGATTCAACAATTGCGATTGAAATTCTTAAAGACTTAGATATTAATGTTTTGAATCAAAATACCACTGAAGCCCTGCTTGAAATTCCAACTTTTAAGGTGGATGTTTATCGCCCTGCCGATGTGGTTGAAGAAGTGTTGCGCGTTTATGGCTACGACAACATTCGTATCCCAGAAAAACTAAATGCCTCGGTGAATATCAGCGAAGGCCTCGACCCCGATAAGCTGCAACATTCCGTTGCCGACTTGCTGGCTGCCAATGGTTTTTACGAAATGATGAACAACTCGCTCACCCGATCGGACTATACCGGCAAGCACCCTGCCTTTGATGTTATTCATAATGTGGTCATGCTCAACCCTTTGAGCAAAGATCTTGACGTTTTGCGTCAATCGTTGCTGTTTGGCGGCCTCGAAACCATTGCCTACAACCAAAACCGCAAAAGTTCCGATCTGAAATTTTTCGAGTTTGGAAAGGTCTATCGCCTCGATCCTACAAAAAAAAGCACTGAACAACAAGTGTTAGCACCCTACCATGAACAGCTGCAGCTCGATCTTTTTATCACCGGCGAAAAAGAACAAGAAAATTGGGACAGCCAAAAAGCTAGTGTTGACTTTTTCGACCTCAAGCAAATGGTTGAAGGGGTGATTAAAAAACTTCGCATCCCTACTGAAACACTTTGCATTGAACAGTTTACAAACAATATTTTTGAAACCGGTCTAAGCTATCACCATAAGAATGAGCTATTGGTGCAAGTCGGTCTTTTAAACAGCATCACCACCAAGCCTTTCGACATTAAGAAAGAGGTGTTTTATGCCAGTTTTAATTGGGAGCTTTTGTTGGCTTCCATCCCCAAAAAGACAACAAGTTTTCAGCCGATATCAAAATATCCATCGGTGCGCCGCGATCTGGCCTTGGTAGTTGATCAACACATCCGTTTCGAGAGCCTTCGTGCCATCGCTTTCAAAACAGAGCCGAAGCTGCTTCAAGACGTGAAAATTTTTGACGTTTATGAGGGCGACAAGATTCCTACAGGAAAAAAATCTTATGCTCTCGGCTTTCTGTTGTTAGACAAAGACATGACCCTTACCGATAAGGTGATTGACAAAACAATGCAAAAATTGCAAGCTGCCTTTGAGCAACAAACAGGCGCAAGTTTGCGTTAATACCATGAAAATTGTATCTTTATAGCTGATTTTCAATATACTTTAACAAGAATGGACACCCAAGCAATCAAACTTCGGTTCGGCATTATCGGACACGACCCATTTCTCGAAAGAGCAATACAGGTGGCCGTTCAGGTGGCACCCACTGACCTCACTGTGCTCATTACTGGCGAAAGCGGAACAGGAAAAGAAGTTTTCCCTAAAATTATCCACCAATCGGGCGCGCGCAAGCATGGGGCCTACATTGCAGTAAACTGCGGTGCCATCCCCGAAGGAACGATTGATTCTGAGCTTTTTGGCCACGAAAAAGGGTCCTTTACCGGTGCTCACGAAGCCCGAAAAGGCTATTTTGAGGTGGTTGATGGCGGAACTATTTTTCTCGATGAGGTGGCCGAGCTTCCGCTTTCCACACAGGTGCGTCTTTTAAGGGTACTCGAATCAGGCGAATTTTTCAAGGTAGGATCATCCAAAGTCATCAAAACCGATGTGCGCGTGGTGGCCGCTACCAATGTTAACATCCCTGAAGCCATCGAAAAAGGTAAGTTTCGACAAGACCTTTATTATCGCCTGAACACTGTACCGATTATGATTCCGCCCCTACGCGACAGAAAAGAAGACATCCTGTTGCTGTTTAAAAAATTTGCATCCGACTTTGCCGAAAAATACCGCATGCCCCCCTTGGTGCTTGGTGAGGAGGCCATAAGGATGTTAGAAAATTACCGCTGGCCAGGAAACATTCGACAACTCAAGAATGTTACCGAGCAAATCAGCATCATTGAAAAGTCGAAAAACATCAGCGTTGAAACCTTGCGCAGCTACCTCCCCCGCGACAACTCCAACGCCCTGCCCATTCTCTTCAGCCAAGAGCGAGAAGACGAAAGGATTTCGGAACGCGACCTGCTCTATAAAGTGCTTTTTGATATGCGACGCGATCTTCAAGAACTCAAAAAAACTGTCGCGGTGTTGATGGAAAATGATGAGACCGAGCCAAGCTCCACACCCAAGCAGCATTCGCTTATCAAACCTTTTCATCCTGTTTTAAACGATGACGACGATACTGTTTTCAGTGATATTGACCTCACATTAGAGGCTGACGAACATGGTATTTATCCATCGGAGATAATAACTGAAAGCCTTTCGTTGCAAGACAAAGAAAAGGATATGATTCGCATAGCCCTCGAAAAACACAACGGAAAACGCAAAAGTGCGGCTCTGGAGTTGGGCATCAGCGAAAGAACATTGTATCGAAAGATAAAAGAATACGATATTAACCTTTAAGTGAGCCGCCACAGAATGAAAACATTGGAAAAAATAACCAAAACAGCTTTGTTCTTCATCATGCTCCTAGGGCTGATGATGCAACAAAGTTGTGGCGTTTACTCCTTCACAGGGGCAAGCATTCCACCGGAGGCCAAAACTTTTTCAGTTCAACAATTTCCAAACAACGCCCTGTTGGTTGAGCCTTTGCTGAGCGACCAGTTTTCAAATGCACTTCGCGACAAATTTATGAGCCAAACGAGTTTGAAAATGACCGGAGCAAATGGCGATTTGTCTTTTGAAGGCGAAATTACCGATTACTCTACCCTGCCTGTGGCCATTCAAAGCGACCAAACCGCCGCCTTGAACCGCCTCACCATTACCGTAAACGTTCGGTTCACCAATAAATTTGAGGAGTCGAAGAGCTTCGAGAATAAATTTACCCACTACGTGGATTATCCCAGCGACCGAGACCTCAACAGCATGAAAGACGGCCTTATCACCGAGATCACCGATGTATTAGTGGACAATATTTTCAACAAAGCAGTGGTAAACTGGTAAAAACAATCAACCCATGAACAAAACGTCTTTCATCAAGCACATTAAAGACCCCGAGCTTTTGGGCAAAGAAAGCCTTCCTGAGCTGATGGATATCGTTTCGCAATTTCCATATTTCAGCACTGCCGCCACGCTCTTAGCTATGAACTTCTACAAAGAAAACCACATTCTTTACGATGCACAGCTGAAGATGGCCGCTGCTTTAATGCACGACCGCAACATACTTAGGCTTCACATTTCCAGAACCGCCAAGCTGAAAGAGCAAGTTGTATTGCCCGATGAATACCGAAAAACAGCCCCTGCCTCCAAGCCTGCGGAAGAAACGCAACTTAAGGCTGCCGAACCCGTTCCTACAGCAGAGCCCACCATCGAAGCCATCAACGAAAAGCCGAATGTCGAACCAACAATTGAAGCCATCGAAGTTGAGAAAAATATTGAGAGCATTGAAAAGGAAACAGTCGAAGGAGCTCCGATTTCCGAGCCTCCGGAAATAATACTTACCCAAGCTCAACCCCCTGCCCCGGCCCAAAAACCGATCGTCGAAGAAGAAGAGTTAGAACAGCTTGATGAGAACGAAGTGCTACGACGCAAATCGCTCGAAGAACTGAAACAGCTTGTGGCCCTTCGTTTAAAAAGAATTGAAGAGGAAAAACATTCAGTACCAAGCGAACCTACTGAGGACGACAAAGAAAATCTGATAGATATTTTCCTCCGCAAAAACCCCTCCATCAGCAGGCCCACGCAAAAAGAATTTTACAATCCCGAAAATGCCGCCCAGCAAAGTGTAGTTGACCAAGAAAATATCGTTAGCGAAACTTTGGCCATCATTTTCACCCAACAAGGTCATTATGATAAGGCTATCAACATATTCGAAAAATTAAGTTTGAAATATCCGGAAAAAAGTAGTTACTTTGCAGCCCTTATTGAAGAAACCAGATTGAAGAAACATAATTAAAATCTAAGAAAATGTACGTTGTTATTTCTATCTTAATCCTTATAATCAGCGTCTTAATGGCATTGGTAGTGTTAGTTCAGAACTCAAAAGGAGGTGGATTAGCCTCTAATTTTTCGGCATCAAACCAGTTTATGGGCGTTCGTCAAACGGCCGATTTCTTAGAAAAAGCTACATGGATTATGGCTGTTGCGCTGTTGGTTTTAAGCCTTGCTGCTTCAACCGCTATTCCAAAATACAACGTGAGTGCCGGCCAAGTTGACACCGAATTGCGCGAACAGATTCAAAAAACAGCTCCTGTTGATTTTCAGGCACCACCTACAACTCCCACCGACGAAGAATAAAAGCATTGCTGCCCTGATGGACAGAAAAAATGTCAGAATGTCACCTCATTCTGACATTTTTTTTATTTGTACCCTTTGGCACAAAATATGTCCATCAGCAGCATTGCAAGTAAAATAATCTTAACATTAAAAAATAAATACAAATGGGAAAATTAAACATTCATCCTTTGGCCGACCGTGTGGTAATTGAGCCCGCACAAGCAGAGCAAAAAACAGCCAGTGGCATTATTATTCCTGACACAGCAAAAGAAAAACCTCAAAGGGGTACCGTAGTGGCAGTAGGTCCTGGAACAACCGATAACCCTGTTACACTTAAAGAAGGTGATGTTGTTTTGTACGGAAAATATGCCGGAACAGAGTTTGCCCTCGAAGGTGTAACCTACCTCATCATGCGCGAATCAGATATCATCGCAATGATCTAAACCCAATTTAACGCAAAATAAATCTTAAAAACTTTAATAACATGGCAAAAGACATCTTATTCAATCTCGAAGCCCGCGAAAACCTTAAAAAAGGCGTTGACGCACTTTCAAATGCCGTTAAAATAACCCTCGGCCCAAAAGGTCGCAACGTAATTATTGAAAAATCTTACGGCGCACCTCAAATCACCAAAGATGGTGTTACAGTTGCAAAAGAAGTAGAACTAAAAGACCCTGTTCAAAACATGGGTGCACAGATGGTGAAAGAAGTAGCCAGCAAAACCAATGACATTGCCGGCGACGGAACCACAACAGCTACCGTTCTCGCACAATCTATCATCACCACCGGATTGAAAAACGTTACCGCCGGAGCCAACCCAATGGACCTGAAAAGAGGCATTGACAAAGCCGTAAGCGAAGTGGTAAAAGCACTTCATGCCCAAACCCAACAAGTAGGCGATAGCAACGAAAAAATCAAACAAGTTGCTGCCATTTCGGCCAATAACGACCATACCATTGGCGCCCTTATTGCCGAGGCAATGACGAAAGTGAAAAAAGAAGGTGTGATCACTGTTGAAGAAGCCAAAGGCATTGAAACTTATGTTGAGGTAGTTGAAGGAATGCAGTTCGACCGCGGTTACATCTCTCCTTACTTTGTAACCAACACCGAAAAAATGGAAGCAGTGTATGAAAACCCTTTCATCCTGATCTATGACAAAAAAGTTTCGGTGATGAAAGACCTCCTTCCATTGCTCGAAAAAGCACTTCAAACAGGCCGTCCACTTATTATTATTGCCGAAGATGTTGAAGGCGAAGCACTTGCAACTTTGGTAGTGAACCGCTTGCGTGGCTCGTTAAAGGTTGCTGCCGTTAAAGCGCCCGGTTTTGGCGACAGAAGAAAAGAAATGCTCGAAGACATTGCTATCCTCACCGGTGGCGTTGTTATTAGCGAAGAAAAAGGTTACCGTCTCGAAGATGCCACATTAGATATGTTAGGCACTGCCGATAAAGTTTCCATTGACAAAGAAAACACAACCATAGTAAGCGGCAACGGCGAAAAAGCTGCTATTGATGCCCGCGTCGCTCAAATCAAGAAACAAATTGAGCTGACCACTTCGGATTACGATAAAGAAAAACTGCAAGAAAGATTGGCTAAATTGGCTGGTGGAGTTGCTGTAATTTATGTTGGTGCCGCCAGCGAAATGGAAATGAAAGAGAAGAAAGATCGCTTCGACGATGCTTTGGCTGCAACCCGTGCTGCTATTGAAGAAGGAATCATTCCCGGAGGCGGAGTAGGTTTTATTCGCGCCATTGATTCCATCTCCAACCTTAAAGGCGAAAACGATGACGAAACAACCGGTATCGCCATTGTGAAACGCGCTTTGGAAGAGCCATTGCGTCAGATCGTTGAAAATGCAGGCCTCGAAGGATCAGTGATTGTAAACCGCGTGAAAGAAGGCAAAGGCGACTTTGGTTTCAATGCCCGCACCGAAGTTTACGAAAACCTCTACGAAGCCGGTGTTATTGATCCAACCAAGGTGGCCCGCGTAGCCTTAGAAAACGCAGCGTCCATTGCTGGAATGTTGCTCACCACCGAATGTGTTATCGTTGAATACAAAGATCCAAATGCACCAGCACCACAAATGCCTATGGGCGGTGGAATGGGTGGAATGATGTAAAATGTTGCAAAACAACATCAATATTAAAAAAGCACAGCATTAGCGCTGTGCTTTTTTTGTTTTTTACCGTCCTGTCAAGGACTTTACGCATTGCATATCACCATTTTGCTAGATCATCTGATCGAAATAACCGCTTGGCGGTGCCTATCTTTGTACGTATAAATCATTTGATTGTTAAACTTTTATTGTCTTACTTTGTTGTATGGTTCTAAAGTACTTTCCCGCCGTGTCAACAATAAGGGATTTATGAGAAGAAAAAGAGACATCATCATCAGTGGTTTTTCCAAGCTACTCAAGGAAGACAAGCTCAAACTCGTGGCCGAATACTTCGAGAATCCGGGTGAGGTGGTCAGCCTGCTAAAGAGTTTCTGGCACTCCGACGAGAGCCAGCAGAAGCTTTTTGACGAGTTCAGCGAAAATACTATCACCAACTTTTACATCCCCTACGGAATTGCGCCCAATGTAAAGATCAACGGACGCAACTATCTTGTACCAATGGTTATTGAAGAAAGTTCTGTTGTTGCGGCGGCCTCAGCGGCGGCTAAATTTTGGAGCGACCGCGGTGGGTTTCATTCCGTGATACTTGGGACAAAAAAAGTAGGCCAGGTTCATTTTAGTTGGTCGGGCGACAAGCATGTGCTTTATACCATGTTTCCGGCCCTCAAAAGAAGTCTCATTGATGCTGTGAAGCCCATTACCGCCAATATGGAAAAACGCGGCGGAGGCATCGTTGACATTGAGCTGATTGACTATACCCAAGAAATTAAGGACTATTACCAGCTGATGGTCACCTTTGAAACCAAAGATTCTATGGGTGCTAACTTCATCAATTCGGTACTCGAAGAGTTTGGACAAGCTCTTAAAGTTTTCTTTTTCGAGCAAGTGCACCTCAGCGATGAACACCGCCAATGCGAAATTATCATGGCCATTTTGAGCAACTTTACGCCCGAATGTGTGGTTAAAACCTGGGTGGAATGCCCATTAAATCAGCTCGATAATGTGGATGAAAAATTAGACGGCGAAGCTTTTGCACGTAAGTTTGAAAAGGCTGTGAAGATTGCCCAGATTGATATTTTTAGGGCCACCACCCACAACAAAGGAATTTATAATGGTATTGATTCGGTTGCCATTGCCACCGGAAACGATTTTCGAGCCATTGAAGCAGCCGGTCATGCCTACGCGGCACGAAGCGGAAAATATCAAAGCCTGTCGAGGGTTGAGATTCAAGATAATATGTTCCGTTTTAACCTCGAAGTACCTATGGCCATTGGCACCGTTGGTGGATTGACAAGCCTGCATCCTTTGGCCAAACAATCACTCGAAATGTTAGGAAACCCCTCTGCCACCGAGCTCATGATGATTGCATCTGTGATGGGTATAGCAAACAATTTTTCAGCAGTCAAATCGCTCACCACCAAAGGCATACAGGCCGGCCATATGAAAATGCACCTCTTCAATATCCTCAATCACTTTAAAGCCAACGACAAAGAAAAGAATGCCGCTGTTGAGCATTTTAAAGACCAGAAAGTGTCCTTTGCCAGCGTTGGACACTACATCGCTACACTTAGAAAATGATGCCTCAGCACACGTATTCCTCCAATGCCAAATTACTTCTCACGGGCGAATATTTGGTGCTTCGCGGGGCCAAAGCTCTCGCACTCCCGTTGTTAAAAACACAAACCTTAGAGCTATACACCGACGAAGGATCGGGACACCCATTCATTGCCTGGCAGGCCAATGCCCCATCGGGGCGAATATGGTTTAAAACACTTTTTGAATTGCCCACCCTCGACATCATCAGTTCGACCCATCCGGCTGGCAGTGCTAAGCTGCAAATTATTTTGCTTACGTTGCAACAGCTTCGTCCGGACATTTTTGGTACAAACCAAAGCTTTAGAGTGAGAACACAACTCGATTTTGAACCCGAATGGGGACTTGGAACCAGCTCAACACTTATTGCCAATCTTGCCAAGTGGGCACAAGTAGATCCTTTTACTTTGCTGCAATATTCCATTGGTGGATCGGGATATGACATTGCCTGTGCCAGCGCCAAGAAACCCATTTTTTTTCAGCGCGGCCACGTGAAACCCGCTATTGAAAACGCTGCTTTTAAACCAAACTTTGCAGATCAGTTGTATTTTGTTTATTTGGGTCAGAAAAAAGACAGCTCACAAGGCATTCGCGACTTCAACCAACGAACCGAAGATCTTTCCCTTGAAGAGGAAGTAAAAATTGTGTCCAATATCTCGGTTGAAGCTGCTCACACACAAGATTTCAATTACTTTGTTGAATTGATGGAACAGCACGAAGCCCTGCTTTCAGCGCTGTTGCAACTACCTACTGTTAAAACACAATTCCCTGACTTTAGCGGCTCGCTTAAAAGTTTGGGTGCATGGGGTGGCGATTTCATGCTTGCCATGACCAGCGAAAAACCTGAATACGTTCATCAATACTTTAAAGAAAAAGGTTCGGAAATTGTTTTCAATTATAACGATTTGGTACGCCAATAAAACTACACCATGTTGCAAAAAACCTATCAAAAAGAAGCTTTGCATTTAGACAGAGAAGCCATTTCAGTCGGAGAAACCAAATGGCAGAGCCCTTCGAATATTGCCATTGTGAAATACTGGGGAAAGCATGGCCGACAACTGCCCAATAATCCATCAGTGAGTCTTACCCTTTCGGAAGCGCATACCCATACCACCCTTCGTTGGGAACCAAAAAGCGAAGTAGGAAATTCAATTTCATTTTTGTTTGAGGGGCAACCCAATGCTGCATTTGCAAAAAAAATTGAAACCTTCATTGCGCAACAGCTTGATTTATTTCCATTTATCGCACATTTACATTTAAGCATCGAAAGCCACAACAGCTTTCCTCATTCATCAGGAATCGCTTCATCAGCTTCCTCAATGAGCGCGTTGGTATTGGCTTTGCTTACTATGGAAGAGCAGCTGGGACAAAATTACAGCCCCCATGCCTTTCTACAAAAAGCATCCTATCTTTCGCGTATCGCTTCGGGAAGCGCCGCACGCAGTGTTTTCCCCGTAGCCTCGTTGTGGGGCCAAACCCCCTCATATCTCGGTGGAAACAACGAATATGCAGTGGCTATCAATGATTTACATCCTGTTTTTAGCGATTATCGCGACAGCATACTGATAATTAATGCCGGAACAAAGGCAGTGTCGAGCCGTGCCGGTCATGCCCTCATGGAAGGAAATCCTTTCGCTGAACTGCGCTACCAAGAGGCCCACAACAACACCCGAATTTTGATGGAAGCCATGCAACAAGGTGATCTCGAGATTTTTATGCAGATTGCAGAAGCCGAAGCATTGCAGCTTCACGCCCTGATGATGACCTCGACCCCTTCTTTTATTTTGATGAAACCCTACACCTTGGCCGCCATCGAAAAAGTAAGAGCTTTCAGAGCCGAAACCCACATTCCTTTGTGCTTCACACTCGATGCCGGCCCCAACCTGCACTTGCTCTATCCTAAAGATTACCACAAAAATGTGCAGGCTTTCATAGAAAGTGAACTATCCGAATATTGCGAAAACAGACTTTGGATCAACGACAAAGTTGGCACCGGCCCTGTTAAATTGAAATAAAATGACCGATAGCCGCAAAGCCTATTACGGCAAAACCATGCTATTTGGCGAATACAGCGTTATCTTGGGTTCAAAAGCGCTGGTAAACCCTCTAAAAAGCTTTTCAGGACAATGGAAAAACAATCCGCCCACCTCTCAACGCGAGCTGCTTTTGCAGGCAGAGCTTCTGAAGTTTGTAAGGCATCTTGAAACCCAAGAAACGGCAGCATCACTTATCAATGTGGATGACCTGAAGCAACAAACACATGATGGACTTTGGTTTGATGCCGATATTCCGCACGGATATGGAGCAGGCAGCTCGGGGGCTGTGGTTGCAGCGATATACGAAAAGTTCGTCAAGGAAATTCGAAAAGACCTCGTTTTGCTAAAGAATGAACTGGCCCTGCTCGAAAGCTACTTCCATGGAAACAGCTCAGGACTTGACCCTTTGTGTTGTTTGATGGCCCAACCCCTTTTGGTTGAAAGTGATGGACAAATTAAAGTTTTGGAGCCTTTTTCACAACAAGAACAACTTGTGGTGTATCTTCTCGATAGTCGGTGCAGCGGCAAAACAGCACCCTTGGTGTCCTATTTTCACCAACAGATGCGCCATCAGTCGTTTTACAAAAAAGTAAAGCACCAATGGTTGCCGGCAGTTGATGGTGCTATTAAAGGCTTTATGAACAACAACCAGCCCTTACTTTTTGAATCTATCCGCGCTATTTCAACCTTTCAGTTCGCAAATTTACAGCCTATGGTGCCTGAAAGCCTCGCCAAAGACTGGAAACATGGCCTCACAACCGGCGACTTTACCATGAAATTGTGCGGATCGGGCGGGGGTGGCTTCAGTTTGCTTTTTGCAAACAACAGTCAAAAAATCAACCATTTTTTCGCGCAGGAAAATTTGATACGTATATTATAACACCCACCTTCGAGAGCCTTTAAACAGCATTTCAACGTCGTTTCAAAGATAATACATCCGGATATTTATTGCTTTTGCAAAGCAGCTTTCAACTCCAAAGCTTGGGTGTGCTGAGGCGCAATGCGAAGGGCGCGGGTGATGTAATCAGCAGCCTGCTGGCGTTCATTTGTTTGCACCAACAAGCCGGACAGATTTACTAAAGCTTGCACATTATCGGGATTCAAGCGGAGGGCTTGACGATAAGATTGTATGGCTTGACGGACTTGCCCCAGCTTCATTTCGCAAAACCCATGATTGACCCAAGCTCTTTCGTTGCGCGGATGCTCGATAAGCACTTTTGCAAACCATTTTCTGGCTTCCGCAATACTGTCCATTTCTACCAACAAACCGCCCATTTTATTCAACATTTCGGCATGAAGCGGTGCTAAGGAAACTGCTTTATTATAATAAAGCCAAGCCAAACCCAATTGCTTGTCTTGTTCGAGCATCTGCCCAATGCGGTAGGCCGTCCAAGCATCTTGGTTTTCATAATCCATTTGTGTTAAAAGCTCATTCAACACCCGATCGTGATTGTTGTTTTTGGCCAAGCGCAAGAGGGCGCGTTGGTTGCTAACAAGAAAAAAATATTGCGTAAAAGCCTTAAATTCCAACTTACTCACCTTGTTGGTATGCGGTTTCAGATAATAAGCTGCTGAATCTAAATAGATGGGGTCTGCCGTATAAGTTTCATATTCGCGCAAATAACCCCTCCCCTTGGTAAGGGCATCCGTTTGTCGGTTGTTGACCGCTACCAAACCCAAAAAACGCTGTGGGCCGGGCACTTCATTGGTAGGAATTGTAATTTTATGATCAGTTATTTTTACATGAGGAATATCGCGGCTATCGCGCTTGATCAGATGACAAGCCACACAATCGGAAAGACTGCTACCCGCTACCGTTGTTGATTGATGGTAACTTTCAGGCACAGTTGTGTGGCAATTGGCGCAAACTTTATTGAACAGTCCGGGTGGTGTCTCTTTCACTGAAATATGCGGATTATGACATTCGATACAACTCAAATCGCCCTTCGATTCAAGGTAGCAGCGGCTTTCCATCATGCGCTCAATGTGGGACGCCATGATGAGTGTTGGCGGTCCGCCGGAATAAGAAGGCATAAACACATCCATCACTTCGGTGAGACTCATGCCCGGCTTAAAGTCGTAAAAACTTCTACCCTCCTTTAGCACCATCGTTCCTTGAAGGTGACAACGGGCACAGATATCATTTTGTAATGCTTTTGAAAGGCGAGCAGGATTCACAATGCTAAAATCGGCCACAAGTGAAGTGTCAACTAAAATACCGGATTTTGTGCGTCGAACATGAAGGGAGCCTGGCCCGTGACACCGCTCACAATCAATACCTTCTGGAATATGACTGTACTTGTTTTGCGATCCCATCACCAATTCGGGAAGAGCGTTGTGGCACGAGATACACTCTAAGGCAAGATAGCGAGAAAAGCGCGCATTGTGGCCCTGCTCAAAACCGGGAGGAAGATCAAAAAGCTGTTGCTGAGTATAATAGGTAAAAGGAATTTGGTACGCATATCCATTCACTGTGAAAAGATGTGAATTGGTATGGTGACCCGACCCCACGATATAATCCACCCTTTCGGTGCGTTGGTGAACGGTATCCTTGCCTTCCAGCCTAAACTCGGTCACAAACATCACGCTATCCTTCCAATATGGACGATAATAAAAGTTTGAGAAAGAATCATATATGATGCTATCGCGACCAATAACAGCATCACTTTTCAACAGCGTCGCCCGACCAAAAGAGTTTCCCATTCCGGTACGATGGTAAGAAACATAATTCTGATAATGGCAATCGCGGCAGGCTTCTTTTCCCACATATGTGGCGGAATCGCCATGATTATGATAAGGAGAAGCTGTTGCGATAGACAGCCGAGCCTTTTCAGCTTGTGGCGTACAACTTTGAAACAAGCCATAAACCACAGCAAACATGAACAAAAAACATCCAAATGTTGGATTATAGAGGCGTTTTATCATCAGTACAAAAATAACGTTTATTGTTCTCCATAGCCTAAGCTTGCTCTGCCGTTGGCAATAATAAACATTTATCTTTTGTCTCAAAAGCAAGCTCGATTGCGCTTCATTGCGCAGTTAAAGGCCCAGTTACAATAATATTTTCATTATTTCGTTGATAACGTACCAGTTGGTTGTAATTTTGCACTTCATTTAAAGCCCTATTACCATGAAAAAAATCGTTCAAATCATTGTTATTGTCCTCATGGCTGTTCAAATCAGCTCTTGTACGGAGAAATACAAGAAAGAAATTGAGAGACTAACCGCTACCAACGATAGTTTAAAAAACCAAGGTGTTGAAAAAGATACCATCACCATGAGTTACGTAACGGCCTTCAATGCAATTCAGCGCAATTTGGAGGAGATTAAGATGAAAGAAAAACTAATTACCCAGCTATCAGATAGTGATCCGGAAGTACGTAAAAGCAAGGAGGAAGATATCAACCGCGACATTGAGGCCATATACGAGTTGTTGCTTAAGAACAAACAAATGGTTAATGACCTCAAGCGACAACTTGGAGGAGCCGGCAAAAAACGTGCAGAATTAGAGCAGATGATTGCCAGTTTGAGTATGCAAATTGAAAGCAAAGATGCTGAAATGAGCGAGCTAAAAGAAACCCTCAGCAACAAACAGCTCGTTATTCGCAACTTAGAACAAAACCTCTCGGCAATGGAAACCCAAAGCTTGCAAAAAGAAGCTGTGATTGCAAGGCAGGTGGTCGAGAAAAACACCGTTTGGTATATTGTTGGAACACGTAAAAACCTCGAAGAGCAAAAAATAGTAACCAAAGAAGGAGGTTTTATAGGCTTAGGTAAAACCCGAAAAGTAAACGAAGATTTCGACAAATCCCTCTTCACCATGGCCGATCAGCGCGACCTATTGGCCCTGCCTGTTTTTAGTAAGAAAGCGCGTTTACTGACCATCCATCCCGCTGCCAGCTATCAGTTTTTGGGTGAGGACAATATTGACAGCTTAAAAATTCTTCATCCCGATGATTTCTGGAGCGCTTCACGCTACTTGGTAGTGATGATTGACTAAAACACCCTTAGAACAAACTAAAAAAGGGCTGTTTTCTTCGAAAACAGCCCTTTTTTTGTGGTTCCATATTAAACCGCAGCGGCAATTAATTGCCGCAAAGATTCAAACTCTGAGGGCGCCAGTTTTAATTTAGGTTTACTGAAATCCATATCATAGATACTGTTAATCGGTACCAAATGAATATGTGCATGAGGCACCTCCAAACCTATCACGGTTACGCCAATTTTCGTACAGGGTACAACCGATTTGATGGCCCGGGCCACCTTTTTGGCAAATATCATCATTTCGGAAAGATCGCTATCCTGCATATCAAAGATATAGTCAGTCTCTTTTTTTGGAATCACCAAAGTGTGACCTTTAGCCAACGGATTGATATCGAAAAAGGCAAAATATTTGTCATCTTCCGCTACTTTGTAACAAGGTATTTCCCCCTGAATGATGCGTGTGAAAATAGTAGTCATAACAATAATTTTATCGTGAAATTTTTACAATTTCCAGCGAAACCTTACCGGCAGGCACACTTATTTCAGCACGATCGCCAACAGATTTACCGAGTAATCCTTTAGCCACAGGGGAGTTCACAGAAATTTTCCCCTGTTTAATGTCTGCCTCTTTTTCAGGTACGATGGTGTAGTCCATGGCTGTTCCGTTTTTTACGTTTTTAAGTGTAACCTTTGAAAGCAACAACACTTTTGAAGTGTCCATTTTCGATTCATCCAAAACACGCGCACTCATCAGCAAGTCCTGCAGCTGAGAAATCTTCAATTCAAGCATTCCTTGTGCTTCTTTTGCAGCATCGTATTCGGCATTTTCTGACAAGTCGCCTTTGTCGCGGGCCTCTGCAATCATTTGACTGATGCGTGGCCTTTCTTTTGACATAAGCTCCTCCAACTCGTTTTTCAAACGCTTCAAGCCTTCTTCTGTGAAATATTTTAATTCAGACATGTTGGTTTGTGTTTATTGATATTAAGTAAAAAAGACCCTTAGCAGAGTAAGGGCCTTTCAAAAAGCAAAATTACTTCTTTTTTTAATTCTAAGCTTAGAAACTAATCTTAGCTCCTATGGTATGGTTTCCACCAAAATGATCCGTGTCTCTGTAGGAATAGTCAATGGCGATGGCAGATCCTTTTTCTTTGTTCATTGGAACTTGAACTGTAAGTCCTGCACTCAGACCTTTGCTGACATTGGTGCGTGCATCGGCTTCAATATTATCCCACATTCCTTCTTCGTATGTATAACCTACGCGAAGGAGCAGATAATCTTTCAAGCTAAACTCACCACCGGCAGTAATCTGATCCTTAGTAAAGGAATTGGAAGTAAAGTTTCCGGCCATAGTAAAACGATAGTCATTCTCAAACAAGAAATCGTAAGCAGCACCAATCACCAACTGCGTTGGAAGCTCGAAAGCCTCGCTGCGTTGCTCCAAAGTAAACTGTGTTTCCTGTCCTGGAATAAAAGCGCGCAATGACAGCCCATCACCAGAAAAACTCATGGTAGGTCCAATATTTTTCAAGGTGATACCAAAATGGATATTCTCTTGCAAACCTGTAACATATTGGATACCGGCATCTAGCGCCACACCTTGTGCACTAATATCGGAGATGCTTTCGGAGATAATTTTCAAAACAAATCCGGCATGGATACTGTTTGAAAACGATTTCGCATAGGCCAAACTCAAATTCAACAGACTGGGTGAAAAATTACCTAATCCTCCGTCGGGGAAGTCAGTTGTTGTAATAGGAATGTCGCCAAAATTCATTGACATCACTGAAAGTCCCATAACGCCAGACTCTCCCATACGTTGAGCCAAGCCAAAAGAAATTATGTTCACATCCGAACCGGAAAGCCAATTGGTATGCGCGAAGATCATATCGGTCTTTTGAGTAAACGCAAGTCCACCCACATTGCTCCATATACCCTCGAGGCCTTTGATGCTGGCCATGCCTGCATTTCCCCAACCGGTGCTTCGCGCCCAAGGATTGATCAACAACTCAGAAGCTCCTGCTTGACCCGATCGGTCTTTGTTTCCGGCTTGCACACTTCCAGCCCCCAATGCGATGACGAGGCCAATTGCGATTAAATATTTATATAAAGTACTCATATTCATGTATTTTTTTTGTTCGCAACTCATGGGTTTTAGAATGTATTCAGGTCAATAGGACGCATAGTACCAAACCATTTGATGATGCGTTCGCCTTCATCAGATTTGATATGAATGAGATAAATTCCACTGGCAATCGGTACACCGGCAAAGTTTTTCAAATCCCAATCCAACGACGTTTTACTTTCGTCTTTTCTAAACTGCCTAATCTTTGTGCCATTCATATTGTAGATGGTTACCACGCAGGTTGTCGGCAAGTTTGCAATCTTTACCCTATTATCCAAAGCATTTCGCTCGTAATTGCTGTAAGCGTAGTAAGGATTTGGAACAACGGTAATCAGGTCAAGGTCAGACTCCAGCTTCACAGGGTTTTTTTGTTCTGCGGCCAGATTTTTCAAACTAAAGGCATACTTTGGATAACCATTATTTTCAACAGTTCCACTGTAAGCACTATCCACCGGCAACAGAGATTGATGACGTGCATAGGGTTTAGCCACACGGATACGCACAGTAGCCTCATTCGACAACCAATCCTGCCCTTTGATCGGCATTGGCATACCAACATACATGATCTGAGAGAAGAAGTTTTGTGTATTGATCTGGATGAAGTTAGGACTGTTAAAGATAGTGTCTAACATAGTATGCGCATATTTTCCGGCATCATAAGCAGGTGAAGGATAGTTAAATACATATCCTAACTGATCAAACTGGGTAAAATCATGTCGCATGATATAGACGTAATGCTTGCCACCAAACAGAGCTTGCCCACTGGTTTGAGAGAAGATATTGGGATCTTGGAATTGAAAGTCCAGCTCTGTATTTCGTGGAGGTGGATTGAACAACATATCACGTCCGTTTTGGGCCGAAAGGTAAGAATCTTCACCAAACATAAT
Source organism: Bacteroidota bacterium (assembly GCA_023396415.1). Taxonomy (GTDB): domain Bacteria; phylum Bacteroidota; class Bacteroidia; order Bacteroidales; family F082; genus JALNZU01. The sequence goes on along the minus strand of JAEWWJ010000054.1, from coordinate 60,816 downwards.
GTTCAAACGTTCACCGGTTTCAACATTAATGGCATATCCTGGGAACCAACCCATTCCATAACTACCAATATAATGGGGGTCATTGGGATTGGTGCTGGGTTCGAGATTCATTGAAGCAGCAGGTTTTCCATCTTTATCCACCGAAGGCGATTTGCGCAATGCAAAGCGTTTGGCGCGACCTTGTGTTAATAAGGAGTCAAAACCCATTTCAAGAACTGGACTACGCGTCCATTTCGACTTATCAGGTGTAAACACAATGTCAATACTGGAAATGGTTTGCAAACTTCGCTGTGTTTTCGACAAGGAGCTAAAGCCTGGGCCAATAGGGCTTTGTCCTGTTTCAACAGTGTTGTTACCATAGGAAACCAAGGCATAAGGCGCCCAAGTACGTCCGGCAATTTTCTCAAATGATTCATCAGGATCCCAAGGACGCAAAGGACTTGAAGACATGCCCCAGTCATCATTGGAGGAATTCTCGGTGTCTTTGTATTTACCCGACCTGATCCAATTCAATGGGGAGCCCGGTTGGTCTTCGTCAGCAATTCCGGTTAAATAAGCACGCGAGCTGTCGGCATAAGTAATTGACGACATAATAAAGCCATTGTTCGGTGCTAACACACTAGAAATACCCTCGTTGTCAACGTTATTCCCAACACGATACAAACCGGGGAAATAAGGCTGTGTGATGCGCACTGAAATACCTCTATCCAAGAACAGTTTTTCAACATCGGTAATGGTGGTTGAATCGGATTTAAACACCTCATTGGTGGCTAAATCTTTCAAATACCAATATGAAACCAATTTGCTGGCTGTGTCGCCGATCACCAATCCATCATTGACGACATTGAAAATCTTCTGCGAAACCAAAGTATCCATCCAAAGTTCGTAATCCGAAGGCACAACCTTAATAGGGTCAATCACTTTTACAGAAATTGGACTGGCATTTTCTCTATACTTAGGTGTATAAGCAATCGGATAATTTGCATTTCCAAAGGTATTATCAGCACTGGCTGGCTGTTTTGAAAGGATTTCTTCTACCGTTTCGGGCGTCAAATCGAGATAATTTCCTCCATTACCATGTCCGGCCAAACGTGTCACCTCAGGACTATCGCCATAAGCAGCATTTATTTGGATGCCATTAACAGTCTTATGAGGAATTGCAGTATAAAGTTTGATATTCTTACGACCAGCCAAGAAAGGCGTTTTCTGTCCTAACAAACCACCAATGATGCTGGGCTCGTCGGTATAAGGCATGAACTCATTATAAGCGTAGGCTATAGCGAGATAATAATATTGCTTGTGGTTTACCAAACGGGTATCGCCCTTAGCAAAAGCATCTTGAGTAATAGTGAACGAATGTTGAATGCCGTTGTTACTTCCATTGACCTCAACAACAGGTACGGTAGCACCAATGCGTTCATCAAAGTAATAATTAACGAGTTTTGTAACCTCATTTTTTTTGTCAAATTGAGCCACCAAACGCACGAGGTTAAGGTCTTTCAAGCTTTCTACACTCACGGTTGCATTGGCCAATTGATAGATCAAATAACCCTCGAAACGGTAAAGTGAATCGCTGCGCTGACCTGGAAGAACCGGATGAGGTTGAACGATATTCGGATCAAACTCAAAATACTCCTCATTATAATTATTGGACGAGGGTGAGTTGGAAATGTACATAATAATCTCACGATCTAGTTCTTGGAAAGAAAGGTCTGGTGCATTAGGGCCATCAATTACCTTAAAGCAATTATCAAATAAGGCCTGAGCTTTATCATCGGCACGTTTAAGCAATTCTACTGAAGCGGAAGGGCCTCCCGAACTGGCTCTTGCCCATGGCACCCCGACGGTGATATAATTCACGGCGCCTGGTTTCAGAGTAAATGGACCGGCAGAGTGTAAGAAACGACGGTCTTCAGGATTGTTAGGTCCACCATTGTTTCCGGTTTCTTCAGTCCAATAAAGACCATTTTGTCCATATCCACCGTTAGGTAAGGCACCACCTGTTCCCCAGTTACAAGGGTCAGTATCGCCTGGAAACATAAAGTCACATACCGGACCTACAACACCTGGGTTTCCGGGGAAAGCATCGCCACCATAGGACATACTTTGACCGTTTTTCCATTTACCTCTAAGGATATTGTAGTATTGGGGTGCTGTTTGGGGATCGCCCAAATCGCCGCTTGAGTTGTTATGGAACAAGAAACGACGCATTCCAAAACGCTCATTGCCGGGAACACCATCACCAAAATTGATTCCATTAATGCTTTCATCGCAAAGTGGTTCAAAGATGGTGTCACCGGTAGAACCGGTCAAGATTCTAAATTTCGGACGGTCTTCCGGAAGCGGATCCATATAAGGACCTTGGAAAAAGTCAACACCAATTGCGGGTGGTTGTGCACCATAGGACTCAGGAGTTCCGCTACCGTCAACAGCTTTACCATTGTAACAAAATCCCAATCCACGGGTAATGTCGCAGCCGATAAAGTCATCTCGTGCAAAACCTAAATCCGGATCCACCCATTGAGAAAAGAAAGTTTGTGTTAACTCAAAAGTTGAACGGTTAATAATTTCGTAGCTATAGAAAGTCATATTGTTGACCTCATCGTTGGTAGCAAAACCAAAAACCTGGGCTCTAATTTCTAATCCAATGGCAGCGCCTTGTGTTTCGGAGTGGAAATTTCCCTTATCGTTGAACACCCACCAAATGGTTTGGTCGCCCTTGATCACCTGGTCAGCCAAAACCGAACCGCTAATCGCATTTTCGATGGATTCATCCATTGTGGGAGTGCGGGTTTGACACAAGCTGTTGTCAATATCATAATAAGGGTAATCGCCAGCGAGAGGCTGATACTCGCCGTCGCCATCAGCATCATAGAAAGGGGCGAGATAATAACTTTGATTTTTATTAGCGGCATCGCCATGTGCCGGCCACTCAAGAATTTCTTTAGGGATTACATAGTCATCACTTGGGATAAAAGCACCGGTAACAGGATCAGTATGAGCTAAAAACTCATCTACCATAGAGCGTGTCATCTTAAAATGCCTGTCATATTGAGCACAAGTGGCCTCATCAATAGCAGCTGTACCATCAATGGTCAGCGGTCCTGTCCAGTAATCAATACCCACTTGGCGATAGCGTTGCGCAGCCAATTTAAGTTGGTTATTGATGTCGAGGCCACCAATCCAAAGTGCACCTGCAAACATTGATGTGGCTGTACCATTTCTTGGTACAAAATATTTGGCATTGCCATCCAAGTCCCACCACATATCGCCACCTCCATTGATACGCGCTCTGATATTGTTCACATCGAGCCATTCCAAGGCGGAGGAGGGTGAGCAGCCCGCAGTTGTTTGTTTGAGCACTACCGTCTTTTGTCCGTTAGGATCAATAAGTTCTTTAGACTGTGCGGGGTTGAGTATCAGCAAAACAAAGCTTGCGGCAAACAGCGTTCGAATGATATTCTTCATCTTTCCAATATTATTATTCATTTTCATACAATTAAATTGGCACACCTGCTTAGAAATTAAACATAAGACCTACACGAATCTGGCGTGGTGAGCTATAGTTGCCAGGGCGATTGACAAACATTTCATACAGCTCTCGATAAGCCACAGGCGATGTTTGGGTATTGATCTCACGTTGCCATTCGGGCGCAGAGAGGTAGCCATCATCATCGGCGTTTCCGGTAGCTGAATAAACTCTGAGTACATTTTTGGTATCTAAGAGGTTTAGCACTTGCAGATAAACGTTGAAGTAGGCTTTCCGCACTCCGGTTTCAGTTTTTCCGAAGTTGACATCAAAATCTTTGTCAACACGAAGGTCTAAGCGGAACTGCCAAGGAAGGCGCGAGCCGTAATAGGTTCCTTTTAACAGATTGGTGCTGGCCGAAATGGGTGAATTTACAACACGTGATGCCGTGTAAGGCGTTCCTGAACCACCTAAAACAGTTAAGGTAAAGCCGGTGTTTTCAAGTACTTTGAGAGGGGCTTTGTCTTTTTTGTCTCTGCTGATGGTTGGACCGTTGTATTCTTTTCCGGCGCCATAGCGATAATCAATCAACAAATTGAATTGGTGGCGACGGTCCCAAGGCATAGGAATGGTTGAACGCAAGTTGGGCAATCCGGCAGCAATCAATGAGGCAGCAGTGGTGGTGCTGGCTCCGGTAGCGCTAGCAAACTGCAAAGTATAACCGGCTCTGACACGGGCATTGTTGGTGCGGCGTAAATCATATTCCACGGTTAAACCTTTTACCGTACCAAAGTCAAGATTACTAAACGAGGTGTAATCCTTTGGATAAGCTCCGGTGAAGCGATATATTTGAATCATATTACGCATCTCGCGATAAAAACCGGTAAAGGTAAGTGAGCTGGTATTGGTCAGTTTTTGTGTAAAACCTAACTCATAATCAATGGTTTGTGTAGGTTTCAATGAAGGATTGTTAATGGTACTGGTACTGCTTTCGAAGAAGTAGTACGTAGCAGGATTGGAGAAAAGGTTACTGGTCGGACGTTGTGTCAGCACATCATAATGGGCAAAGAACAAAGCTTCATCAGAGATAGGGAATGAGAAAGAAATACGTGGCATGATGTTGAGTTCAGGCTCATAATCCTTAAACGATGATATGTTCACACGTGCTTGATTAGGATCAGTAAGATAAGGTGCGATTCCACCGCCAACATCTAATTTGGTTGGGTCTTGGATGACTGCACCGGTTTCATTGTACCAAGTGTTTTCAAAACGATAACCGACAACACGTGTTGGATCGTTGGCCTTGTCAACATAAACGGTAAAGTTGTTTCCGATACCGGCAGGATGAACCACAGGAGTTCCACCAATCGAGCTTACCTCGCCGGCAGTTTTAGCATTATAGAAGAGGTAAGGATCTTTCAATACTTTTTGGTTGGCATCAAAACGATCCACCCGTACACCTATGTTAAAGATAAGGTCTTTAAATGCGAACTTATCTTGAAGGTAACCTGCCATATAAATCGGTTGGAAAGCACCAACAGGACGGGTGTACATTCCGTTTTCATCTCTTTCGTTAAAGAAATCCTCAAAGCTTGGACGTGAGGTCAACTTGTTTCCTTTATAATCGAAGCCGTAGTAGCTGGCATAAGAATTACCATCATTGAGCAATTCATCGGGACTAAACATATCAATTGAGAAAGGTTTTTCACCTGTTCCGATGGTGTGACGCATACCATTTTTATCGTAATATTCAATGGTATTGTTGCTGGCATCATAGGAATCAATAATGATATAATCAAGTCCGTCCACCGGCAAACCTAAGCTGGTTCTCAAGTTTTGGTCGAAAGTACGTTGTGATTTGGCATCGTAGTTTCTATAATATTTTACGGTATCAACAATTCCATCGTAGTTCACCACGAAAGGGTTATCTACATCTAACTCCGAGATATGGAAATTGGTCAATCCTCGCATCAAAGTCCAAAGGCCAACTGGGGCATAATCAACTCCTCTATTGGTACGTTGTTCATACTGAAATCCAAGTTTGATTTCGTGGTTTCCGATGTCCAATGATCCGGCTACGTTAACCCCAAATTGATCATTATCATCTTTTCCATAACCTGATTGAATGGTTCCGGGTGCTTGGAAAAGGCTGTAAAAACTCGTTGGGCCGTTACCATTGATCAAAGCACCTCCCAGAACAACATCGTCCAGATTTCTAAAGTGATCTTCGGGTTGACCTTCGTAGGTATTAAAATACGAAGTTGTATAATTAGAAATCAATGGGTTAGCTGTGCCGGGATTCCATGTTACCAAAGTATCATTGTCCCAGCCTTTGAGCACCATCACATTTCTGTATGTTTTTCCGTCAACAACAACATTTTCACGCTCGTAGGTGGGTTGTTTGTAGATGGAGAATTTTCCTAAGTAGCCGTAATTGAAAAGGTTTTCATAATGATCGGGGTCGCCGTAGGAATTGACTTGCTTTGTATAGTCGGCTTGAATGGAATAGTAGAAATTTTTAATGATCGAGGTGCTTTCGTTGTCAGTAGGGAAGCGTTGGGTAAACCTACCAAATACGCGCCATGTGTTGTTGTTGTATTCACCATTTTTGTCCCAGTTATAGAAAGAGCCTGAATAACTGAATCCATTTCCATTGGACTTATTGAAAGTACCCCCAAAGGTGAGGTTGATGGTTTCGGTGGTTCTAACATTGATGTTTCCGGAAAGGTTGATACTGTAATTCTCAGTATTCATAGACCGTTTGGTTTTTTCAAGGTCAGCAACACGCACAAACTCGCCATTGCGATAGGTTCCAAAACCAAGTCCGGTAGGACGGAGTGGGTTTTGTTGAAGGTTTTGAAGGGTAGCGTCGGTAGCTTTGTAATATCCTTTTGACGAAATGGCACCATCTCTATTGTAGCCAACATCGCCGGCGACAAAAAATCCTAAAAGTGCAGTTTCTTGTTTCTTACCTTTAATAAGTGGTCCTTGCAAGTTAAAACCTACACGATTGTGGCCATAAGCATCGAGCAATTCAGAAGTTTCGAGCTCAATACCTGCACCAAACTTACGTGAGGGCCCTTTGGTAGTTACGTTGATGATACCACCAGTAGCATCTCCATACTGTGCCGGAGTTCCACCCAAAATAACGTCCACCTGCTCAATAGCCGATTGCGGAACACTGCTGTTACCAATTACGCGCACACCGTCAATGTACATGGCGGTGGCATCGGATCTGGCACCACGAACGTTTCCACGCTCTCCATCGGAGGAGAAAACACCGCCAACTGTAGCAGCAACGGCATCTGCAGAACGGTTAGGCATCTTTTTAATTTCCTCCGCGGTAACCGAAGCACCGCTGGTGGTTTGGTCCTTGGAGATCAAAGGAACCTTATACTCAATGATTTCTACTGTTTGAAGATCAATGGAGGTACTCAACATGACGATGTCATAAAAGGTGATTTGATTACCACTGATAGTAATCCCTTTAACTACAACCGGATTGAAACCGACAAAGGTAGCTTTGAGGTCATACTTTCCAGGAGGAATTGGATTGATTACATAGTTTCCATCAAAGTCCGATGTGGCTCCTCCCACAACAGTTCCTCCATTTTCGAGGATGATGTTGGCAAAAGCCACAGGTTCTCGGTTGTCCTTTTCATAAACTTTTCCTTGAAGCCTTCCTTGTTGGGCATAAGTTAAAGTAAAGGTACTCAATACAATACCCAAGGTGATAAGTAAATTTTTTAACATACTGGTTCAATTTATGTTAGACTAATCTTTTGTGCGTTAAAGGTCGGTAAAGATAAAATATTTTTCACATTAATTAACAAAAAGTGGAGCAAGCACTTAAAAAATGCCAAATGCCCGTCTGTCAGACTAATAATCAGGTCGTTGCAGCAAGACTTGATAAATCATTGCTTGACGTAGATTAAAAGCCGAACGAAAGTTACCATGGTCATATTCATTTTGCTGTTCGCGGTTTTGGTCCAGCGCTTCCATTTTATGCTCATAAAAGCCTTCTTCCAACGAGGTGGTTTCTTGATCCAAAATACCCATGTATTTTTTGTATTTCTCATCAAACTCATTAAAAGGCTCAACCTCCTCAGGTTGAATATCTTCGAGGCTTTCATACTCCACTTCCGGTTCAACGGGCTGCGGAAAGAAGTCGCCAAAAATTTCTTCAAGTTGGCTTTTTGGACGTGTTGTAGTTGGAGTTAAATCTTTCTTTTTCGACCCTTTCACCACCGAAAATACAACCCAAGCAACAGCAAGCAGGATATAGATTACGTCTTCCATAATTTTTTTGTTAAATAGTGAATAAGGGATAAAAGTACATATAAAATGGCAAAGCGTAGGATGAATATTTAAAAATGCCCTTCAACTCACGCTCTTACTGCAATAAGAGGTCATTCATGATGCTTTGAGCCAAAGGTGATTAGAGATTGTGAATAATTTCAAGAATTTTTTCTTTTTTCCGCCGCGAAACGGGGATTTTATCGCCACTGGTTAGGGTAATTACGCCACCTTCATCTCGACTAAAATTTTGGATGTATTTGATGTTGATGAGGTGCGATTTGTGCGGACGAATAAAATTTCCGCCTTCGAGCAGTGCTTCAACATCTTTTAGGGTTTTGCTGATAAGCAGATGACCTCCTTCGATAAAATAAAAATGGGTGTAATAATTGTCTGATTCGCAGCGTAAAATGCGGTTGAGTTCTACCACATGAATTTTTTCAACGGTTGACAACACCACCTTTTTTTGTTCTCTGTTGGCGGGATTGACGTTGCTGAGCAGCACCTCGATGTTTTTCAGGTTGTGCTTTTTTTCTTTTTGCTGACGCACTTTCTCCACTGCCGACTGCAACTCTTCGGGGACAATGGGTTTCAACAAATAATCCAAGGCGGCATAGCGGATGGCCTTGATGGCAAACTGGTCGAAAGCAGTAGTAAAAATGACTTCGTAATCAATAGAATCCGACTGATCGAGCAGCCGAAAGCCACTTCCATCCGGCATTTCAATGTCGAGAAACACCAAATCGGGCTTATGCTTGTTGATGGCTTCTTTGCCTTGTTGCACACCCGATGCTTCGGCCACTATCATCACGTCCGGACAAAAACGGGCCAGCAGACCCTTGAGTGTTTCGCGCGATTTTATTTCGTCTTCAACAATGATACTTCTAATCATAACAATGGCTTTTAGGATTCAATCATGCTGCAATAATAGCTAAAAGGCGGGAGCCTGAATGTATTTCAACTATATTAACTCACATTGGCATGAATTAATATTTCAACTTTGGTGCCGGTTGGGTTTCCAGCTTGGTCCACAAGGTCAATCACGTTAACCGTATAGGTTTCGTTGGTGTATTGGTTCAAGATTTCAAGACGCTCGCTGGTGATCATCATTCCGCGCGATTTGCGTTCAATGCCCGATTCGCGTCTAATTTCGGCGGCTTTTTCGCGTCCCACGCCATTGTCTTCAATAGAAACCAAGATATTATCATTGATCATATTTAAAGAAATCAACAAGCTTCCTTTTTCGGTTTTGTGCATCAATCCATGGATGATGGCATTCTCTACGTAAGGCTGAATGATCATGGGAGGAATTTCTATGAAACCCTCGTCAATATTAGGATCAACATAAAAAACATAATCAAACTTATCATTGAAGCGGAGTTTTTCAATTTCCACATACAGTTGTAGGGCTTGCAGCTCGTCGCGCAGCGAAACATAACTTTCGCGCGAGTTGGCCAAGGTGCGTCGCATCAAAAGCGAAAACTTCGACAGATAGTGGATAGCGTTGTTGATGTCATTGCTGATGATGAAACTTTGAATGCTGTTGAGCGAGTTGAACAAAAAATGAGGGTTCATTTGCAATTGAAGGGCTTTTTGTTCGAGGGCAAAAAGTTGTTTCTCCAAAGCGAGGTATTTCATTTCCACAACGTGTGTTCGACGGATGCTTCTCATGCGCATATATATAATAAGGTATATCCCTAAAACGATAAGCAACAAAAGCGCTACCCTAAAAACCCAGGTTCCATACCAAGGCGAGCGTATAATAATGGTGAGCGAGATTCCTTTTTCGCCCCAAAATCCATCGCTGTTGGTGGCATTCACATGAAATTGATAGGTACCGGGGCTTACTTTGGCATACTCGGCATAACGTTGGTCGGCATCACGTTCAATCCAAGAGCTGTTGTATCCTTCGAGCAAGTAGCGGTATTTTATTTTTGCCGGATTGGTGAAATCTAAAGCCGAAAACTCGAAGGAGAAAACATTGTCGTCATATCGCAACACCAGGGTGTCTCCATCTCTTAACTGTTTATTTTGTAAGGTGTTAAACAGTTTGTAAGCAGTAATTTGAATAACCGGTGCTTTGGTATTCACTGTAATGTCTTCAGGCATAAAAATGTTAAAGCCATTCATTCCTCCAAAAAACAGTTCGCCGCTTTTTGAGCGCATTCCGGCGTTAAAGTTGAACTCGTTGCTTTGTAGGCCATCAGTAACTTCGTAATTGGTGAAAACATTCCGGTCGGGATCAAAGCGGGTCAAGCCCCAGTTGGAAGTAATCCAAATGTCGCCTTTCATGTCTTCAATAGCCAAATACGTGACGTTGTTGGGCAGGCCTTCGCGCTCGGTGTAAACATCAAAAGCATTTTCGTCGGCATTAAAGTGCACCAATCCGCCGCTGCGTGTTCCCAGCCAAATGGTGCCATCGCGCGATTCGCGGATCGAGAAAAATTTATTCACAGCCAAATCGGTTCTTTGGTTAGAAAACACAGGAATTTTAAAAATCTCAAAATCATCGGTAGCCTCGCGATAACGGGCCAAGCCATCAGCAGTGCATACCCAAAGTCTGTTTTTCGAATCCACAATGACATCATACACTTTGTTGTCGGGAAGGCTGTAAGTGGCTTTCAAATTGGAATAATAATTTTTAAAGGTGTTGGTTTGGGTATTCAGTTTTCCTAATCCTTTTTCGGTTCCAATCCAGATGAAAGGAAAATGACCGGTGGCAACGGAAAGCACAAAATCATCGGGGAGCGAAGCTTCATTTTTGGGGTCGTTCACAAAACGTGTAAAGGTTTTCGTTTGCGGGTTGTAACGGTTAAGGCCGTTGTAGCGTGTTCCTATCCAGAGGTTGTGCTCTTGGTCTTTTCGTATGGTCCGTATTTGATTTCCCGAAAGGCTATTGGCTTGGTTAGGGTTAAAGCGCAGACTACTAAATGTTTCCGTCTTTCGGTTGAGGATAGAAATTCCGTCTTCGGTACCGATCCAAATGTCACCATCATGGCCTTCCTCAAAAGTCCACACCGAATTGTTGATCAAACTATTTTCATTATCGGGGTCGAAACGAAAGGTGCGGAAACGGGGTGCATTGTCGTTCACTTTGTTCAATCCATTGAAGCTGCCTACCCAAAACACGCCCTGCTTGTCACGGTAGAGGCTAAAGATGCGATTGTCGCTTAAACTATTTTTCTCGTTTGGTCTGTGCTGAACATGCGAAAGCAGCTGAATTTGAACATCATACAAATACAATCCTTGTCCGTTGGTGCCAATCCACAGCATATTTTTATCGTCATAAATCAGACTTAATACTTCACTTTGTGCTCCTGAGTTTTTGGTTAGGCTCAAGTTTTTGGGTAAATAAAAACTTTTCTTTTCGGCATTGAAACGGGCAACTCCATTTTTAGTGCCAATCCAAAGTTGATCAGAGGGGTCTATCAACAAGCAATTCACTTGGTTATCGGGCAAGGAGGTGCTATCGGCGGGTGAGTGGAAGAAGCGAGTAACCTGCTGCGTTAGATGGTCAACAAATACCAATCCATGACTGGTTGCAATCCAATAGTTGTGGCTTTTATCTTGGGTCAACATTTTGAAATCGTTGCTCCTGATGGGATTGCCATAATCGCGACTGAACACCTGCCTGAACTGATAAGTTTCAGGATCGAGTTCAGTGAGGCCACGCGCAGTGCTGATCCACAATTTCCCGCGGTGGTCGCTGGTGATGTGGTTGATCCAGTTGTCGCTTAAGCTGGCAGTGTCGCCTTGGATGGCAAAAAACTGTCTGATGCTACCATCGGTGAGGTTGATGCCATTCAAACCCGATTCGGTTCCAACCCAAAGGGTATTTCCAAATTGATACAGCGCTCTGATGGCTTCGTTGCTGAGGCCGTTTTCTTTGTTTAAAGTGGTGAAGCTGTAGCCATCAAATTTATTCAAGCCGTCCCAGGTGCCTATCCACAAAAAACCATCGCTGTCTTGCAAAAGGGCATTCACGGTATTTTGGCTCAACCCCTTTTCAATTCTGGCATTTTCTGAAAGGAAGCGATCGAAATAAAGCTGGTCGGGCGCTAACGATTTTGTTGCCGCATAGCTGTGCAACAGCACGAAAGGCAATGAAATCATCAACAAAAATAACCGTAGGCTTGTGCGCATATTAGTATTTCTTTTTACGAAAATGCCGCAGCATTTTTTTGTTTTTCTTTTTTGTTGCCTTCAACATGGTTTTGGTGCCGTCTGTCTGCATCTTAAAATGCGCTTTTTTTTTCTTATCGTAGGCCTTGGCCTCTGCTTTGCGTGCTTTGGCTTCCATTTTATAGGTCTTTTTTTGTGCTTTTGAGGCTTTCGATAAGCTACATGCCGACAAAAAAAACGGCACGACAATTAAAAACAACAACAAAGGCTTTCGCCAAAAAAAGGTATTATTCATCCAATTCAACAATTCTCGTACAAAAATAGCGTTAATTTTGTGTCAGTTTCGCAATTGATTGTTGATCACCGCTAAACAAAACACAAACCAAAGCATGAAGCAGATTGTTAAATGGGGATTTTTTTTTGTGCTTGCGCTCACTTTTTCCGGTTGCAAAAAGGAAACCCCCAATCCCAATATCCCCACGGTGTATATCAATGTAACCATTGATCCCAACTCTACCTTTTACCAACCTCTAAACACCGCCGGCGGATGGATGTACCTCACTGCTGAGCCGCCGAGCCGCGGAATTATCGTGCACCGCATCAACACCGAAGAGTTTGCTGCCTTTGAGCGGATGCCACCCAACGATCCCAACAAATGCTGCGAAGGAACCAACTGCACCCGCTTGATCGTAGATGAATTTTATCCCTTTGCCAAAGACAACTGCACCGAAACCTTGTTTTCGCTTCTCGATGGCAGCATTTTCGATGGCGAAGGAAAATACCCCATGACCCGCTACAACACCACCTATTACGGTGGGTTGCTGCGAATTTTCAACTGATCCTCCTGCAATGATGCTGCCAAAATGTTAAAAACAGAGGGTAAAATAGCTTTGTTTGGCATAATTTCAAGCATTGAAATGCGTTACTTCTTTATAACCAAATCATTCAAAACAGATGAAAGCTAAATTCAATTTGTTGGCCGTCTTGGTGAGCACCGCCCTGATGACTTTGCTGTTTTACCGCCTCGACATGGGAATTAATATTTTGATCTTTGAATTTCTTTTGTTGCTGTGGCTTTATCTTTCAAAGCAATTGCCCCTGGAAACCAAGTTGCAAAAACTATTGCTCATAGGGCTACTGACAACCTCGATAGCTACTGTTTTTGTTCATTCTGTACTCAGTTATGTGGTTCACTATCTGCTTTTTATCATTTTAATCGGTATTTGGATCTATCCCCACTTTCGGATGTTACCCCTTGCAGGATTGCAGGCTTTTCTCAATTTTTTTATTGCACAGTGGCTATTTTCTAAACAATTGGTGTCAAAAAAACTCAATGGAAAGGAGCTGGGTTATTACCTGCGAAAAGTCGGAGTTTTTGTTGTTCCACTTGTTGTGGTTTTGGTTTTCTTTGCCATGTACCGAAATGCAAATCCCTTGTTTAGTCAATGGTTTGGCCGTACCGGCCAATGGATTTCCGATACCTTTGATGCTCTGATGCAGTACTTTGATACCCCCATTTTGGTCACTATTTTTTGGAGTTTGATTTTTAGTAATTTCATGCTGCTGCATCGTTCAAATTCTCAGTTGGTGCGGTTCGAGAAGCAACTCAAAGAAAATATCGAACGCCAACGCAAAAAAAAATTCATCGGCTTTAAACCCACCTCACTGAAAACTGAACACAAAGCAGCCATTGTAATGCTTTCAGCCCTCAACTTGCTGATTTTGATTATGAACATCAGCGATATTTATTGGGTTTGGCTCAAATTTGAATGGGACGGGCAATACCTCAAGCAGTTTGTTCACGAAGGCACTTACTTGCTGATCTTCAGCATTATGATATCTATAGGTATAGTGCTGTTTTATTTTCGGGGCAACCTCAATTTCTACAAAAAAAATGAGCTGCTCAAAAAGCTCAGCTATATTTGGTTGGCTCAAAATGCGTTGTTGGCCATTTCGGTAGGCGTCCGAAACTATTGGTACATTTATTATTATGCCTTGGCCTACAAACGCATTGGCGTGATTTTGTTTCTACTGCTCACGCTCTATGGCCTTTATAGCGTTTACGTGAAAGTCAGCAACAAAAAAACTATCTTTTATCTCATCCGAGTTAATTTCAATGCCTTTCTTATCATCCTTACACTTAGCACATTGGTAAACTGGGACAACTATATTGCCCGATTCAATTTTGTACATGCCGACCGCTCGTTCGTGCATTACGATTTTCTTAGTGATATGTCCAACGCCAGTTTGCCCTACCTCGACAAGAGCTTGGATGAGCTCAAGCAAATCGAGCAAAGTCAAAAAGAAAGATTTCCTACTGTGGAACAATACATGTCATCACAGGAATTTTACACACACATTCAGGAACGAAAAAGCGAGTTTATCAGCATCTGGGAACGAAAAAATATTTTGGAATGGAACCTACCCGAGTATCGGGCCTACCAACAGTTGGTAAAAAAGTAATCCTAAATCCATATCTATGAGACTCATACTATTCTTTGTATTGATTTCATTAGTCTCAGGCTGTATTGTTCAAGCACCCAAACGTTATGAAACAGACCAATATGAGCAATGGTTAGAAGGCAAAGCAGGATATGCTATAAAATTCATTGAAATCACTTCAGATGAAGTGATGACTATGAATCCTGATGGCTTGTGTTTATTCTCCTCATGGTGCGCGGGAAGCATATATCGTTTGCGCCTTGAGGATAAAAACAAGCCCTCAAATACAATTTTCGTTTCCTCAAACTACGATCTAAAATCAATGAACCGGCTGTTTAATAATAATTTGGACACCATTTATGTGTTGTCGAATGCCCGTTACGGATCAATAGAAAGCATAAAAATAAAACAGTTTGTTTCTGAATTATTATGTGATGAAAACGTGATGACTGGAGTACCTCAGGAATTTGTGAAAGCAGACAGCTGTTTTGTGAGGAAAAATAATTTGCCCTAAACTGAATACTGATGTCCTCTGTGCCCCACTAAAGGATTCGTGTGGCAGCTGCGGGCAGCTTGATTCTAAAAAAAAGGGCCAACCCAGAAAGGATTAGCCCGTTTTTTGTGTTTAAGACAAAGATTAGTCTTTCTGAGCAGTAATTTTTGCTGAAAGAAATTCTCTGTTCATGCGGGCAATATGCGACACCGAAATCAATTTCGGGCATTCGGCCTCACAGGCGTAAGTGTTGGTGCAGTTTCCAAAACCCAAGGCATCCATTGTGGCAACCATTTTCTGCACCCTTTCTTTGGCCTCAATTTTACCTTGTGGCAACAAGGCAAATTGAGAAACTTTGGCCGATACAAACAGCATGGCACTGGCATTTTTGCAGGCAGCCACGCAGGCTCCGCAACCAATACAAGCAGCTGCATCCATAGCTGAATCGGCATCACGCTTGGGAATGGGAATGGCGTTGGCATCGGGCACACCGCCTGTGCTCACCGACACATAGCCACCGGCCTGAATAATTTTATCAAAGGCGGTGCGGTCCACCATCAAATCTTTAATCACCGGAAAAGGTTTAGCCCTCCAGGGTTCAATCACAATGGTTTCACCGTCTTTGAAATTACGCATGTGCATTTGGCAAGTGGTGATGCCTCTGTCTGGACCATGAGGTCTGCCGTTGATATATAAACTGCAAGCACCGCAGATGCCTTCGCGGCAATCGTGATCAAACACCACCGGGTCGTCGCCTTTTACTACCAAATCTTCGTTTAGAACATCAAGCATTTCGAGAAAGGAGGCCTCATCCGAAATGTCGGCAACCTTGTAATTCACAAACTGGCCTTTATCCTGTGCGGAGGCTTGCCTCCATATTTTTAATGTAAAATCCATTTCTATCTGTTTTTGTCGTAAGAGAATAAATCCATTATTTATAATTGCGTTGTTTCACCTCAATGAACTCAAAAACAAGGGGTTCTTTGTGCATTTCAGGTTCAGCAGCTTCGCCTTTATATTCCCAGGCCGAAACAAAAGTAAAGTTTGTGTCGTCGCGCAAGGCTTCACCTTCGGGGGTTTGGAACTCTTCTCTAAAGTGACCTCCACACGATTCGTTGCGCCTGAGGGCATCGTGTGCCATCAATTCGCCCATCTCAATAAAGTCGGCAACACGCAGTGCTTTTTCAAGCTCAGGATTCACCATTTCATTTTTTCCGGGAATTTTAACGTTTTTCCAGAAATCAATTTTGAGTTCTTTTATCATTTGAATCGCTTTCAGCAAACCTTCTTTGTTGCGTGCCATTCCTACATAATCCCACATGATGTGGCCTAATTTACGGTGATAGCTGTCAACGGTATGGGTTCCGTTAACGGCAAGTAAACGTTGAATTGTAGCTTTCACCGACTGCTCAGCTTGTTCAAATTCAGGCAAATCGGTACTGATTTTAGGTACTGTAATTTGATCGGCAAGATAATTTTGAATGGTATAAGGCAACACAAAATACCCGTCGGAAAGCCCTTGCATGAGTGCTGAAGCCCCTAAGCGGTTGGCGCCGTGATCGGAGAAATTGGCTTCGCCGGCGGCAAACAATCCGGGGATGGTGGTCTGCAATTCATAGTCAACCCACAGGCCGCCCATGGTATAATGCACCGCCGGAAATATCATCATAGGGGTTTCATAGGGGTTTTCATCCACAATTTTCTCATACATCTGGAAGAGGTTGCCATAACGTGCCTCAATCACATGTTTGCCCAAACGTTTGATGGCATCGGCAAAGTCGAGGTAAACGGCCAAGCCTGTTGATCCAACGCCAAAACCGGCATCGCAACGTTCTTTGGCAGCACGTGAGGCAACATCGCGGGGAACCAAGTTTCCAAAGGCAGGATAGCGTCTTTCGAGATAATAATCACGCTTGTCTTCAGCTAACTCGGTGGGTTTCAGCGTCCCTTTGCGAATTTTTTCGGCATCTTCAATAAATTTGGGTACCCAAATTCGACCATCGTTGCGCAAGCTTTCGCTCATCAGCGTAAGCTTTGACTGGTAGTCGCCGTGCACAGGGATACATGTGGGATGAATTTGTGTAAAGCTTGGATTGCCAAAAAAAGCTCCTTTTTTAAACGCTTTCCAAATGGCACTGCCGTTAGACGTCATGGCATTGGTGGAAAGGAAAAACACATTTCCATATCCGCCAGTGGCCAACACCACAGCATGGGCCGAATGACGTTCAATTTCGCCGGTGATGAGGTTGCGGGTAATGATGCCTCTGGCCCTACCGTCGGCAACCACCACATCGAGGATGTCGCTGCGGGTAAACATTTTCACGCCTCCTTTTGCTATCTCTTTGCTCAAGGCACTGTAAGCACCCAACAGCAATTGTTGGCCGGTTTGTCCGCGCGCATAAAAAGTACGTGAAACCTGTGCTCCACCAAAGGAACGGTTGTCTAATAACCCACCGTATTCGCGCGCAAAAGGAACTCCCTGAGCTACACATTGGTCAATGATGTCGTTGCTCACCTCGGCCAAACGGTAAACGTTAGCTTCGCGGGAACGATAATCGCCTCCTTTAATGGTGTCGTAAAACAGCCTGAAAATACTGTCCCCATCGTTGGGATAGTTTTTGGCAGCGTTGATTCCGCCTTGCGCAGCGATGCTGTGTGCCCGTCGAGGACTGTCGTGAATGCCGAAAACTTTTACGTTAAAGCCCAATTCGCCAAAGCTGGCTGCCGCCGCTGCTCCGGCAAGACCGGTTCCCACAACGATAATATCGAGACGACGTTTGTTGGACGGGTTCACTAAGTTTTGATGTGCTTTATAATTGGTCCACTTTTCTGACAAAGGACCGCTTGGTATTTTTGCTTCTAACTTGCCCATATCTTTTGCCTATTTAAAGAAATAAATAACTAATGGAATGGCTACATAGCCCAGGGTTACAGCTATGGCGAACAGCGTGCCGACCAACTTAATGGCAGGAGTATATTTGCTGTGGTTGAGCCCCAGCGACTGAAAAGCCGACTGAAAACCATGCTCGAGATGAAATCCAAGCAACAAAATGGCTATCACATAAAACGCCACATAATATCCATCACCGAATAGGTTGACAACCAAAATGCCCAAATCTTCATATGTTCCTGTCGCATAATCTATTGTGCTGAGCTCACCGAATTTGGCTTTCACAAAAAAATTGGCAAAGTGGATAATGAGAAAGATAAGCACAACAGCACCCGTATGGATCATGTACTTGGAAAAAAACGACAATTCCGATGATCCCGCACGT
Organism: Bacteroidota bacterium; assembly: GCA_023396415.1. GTDB lineage: Bacteria > Bacteroidota > Bacteroidia > Bacteroidales > F082 > JALNZU01. The sequence continues at coordinate 42,719 of JAEWWJ010000054.1, read as the reverse complement.
TCATAGCGCACCGGTCGTGCCATCCAGTTTTGGATTTGTAGCACCAAACCCAAAATGATGTGAATGACAAAACCCAAAAACAACACCCATTGAAAGGTTTGTATAAGCGGGTTGGTTGCCATAAAATGAGCTGCCTCATTGAAAAGTTGCCGAGTATCATCGAAAAGCAGCAACAAATTGATACTCAAATGTACCACCAGAAAACTGGAAAGGAATAAACCAACCAGCGACATGACGATTTTCTTGGTGATGGAAGAATAGGTGATCTTTACCATAAGAATAACGTTTGATTTTTTATAGAAAACAATTGAACCTCTATTTTTTTGATTTCAGCCATTTATGCCTTATTTTTGTCGAATTGCACTACTGCAACAAATGTAGGAATATATTTTGTTTTCTACATATTAGATTCTATCTAAATTAAACTTTTAATATTTATCATGCGTTATCGGCCCATACCTAATGATCTTTTTATCACCAATCGCTTCCATTTTACCGCGCTATTGCCCCCATTGAGTTTATCCATAAACGTGGCAGGAGAAAAGATGCACCGCAATGGAGATCAATATTTTGCATTCAGACAAGCCTCCGACTTTTTTTATCTCACCGGTATTGAACAAGAAAACGCCCTCCTGCTCTTGTTTCCCGATTGCCCCAATCCTGACTTGCGCGAAGTGCTGTTTATTGAAGCTTACTCGCAAACCAAAGAAATATGGGAAGGTCATGTGCTCACACAAAAAGAAGCGCAACTCATTTCGGGCATCAACAATGTGATGGTGCATGAAGCTTTTGAGGCCGTTTTGCGCGAATGTATGAGTTATGCACAGCAGGTGTACGTGAACAGCAACGAATATGCAAAGTTTTACCCTCAAACAGATACCCTGCAAACGCGATGGGCCAAAAAACTAAAGGAAAATTTTCCTTTGCACGATTTTCGCCGTTCTGCCCCACTGCTCGAAGGGCTGCGCACCATCAAATCATCAGTTGAAATTGATTTCATTCAACAAGCCTGCAACATCACCCAAAAAGCTTTTGAGAAAATCTTAAAAACCCTCAAACCCGGCATGTTCGAGTTTGAAGTTGAAGCGCAAACTACACACACATTCACGGTAAATCGTGCCGGAGGGCACGGTTACTTTCCCATCATTGCCGGTGGAAAAAACGCTTGCACCCTTCACTACAACGACAACAACAGCCTGCTTGCCGATGGCGACTTGCTTCTACTTGATTTTGGTGCTGAATACGCCAATTATACCGCCGATATGAGCCGTACAATTCCTGTCAACGGTACTTATAGCCCTCGACAACGTGCTTGCTATGAGGCTGTTTTACGTGTTTTCAAAAAAGCCGTCCCGCTTTATGTACCCGGAAACACCATTGCCCAAATCAATGAAGCGGTATGGAAAATGATGGAAACTGAAATGATCGGATTAGGCCTATTTACTACTGAAGACGTTCAAAATCAGCCGTCTGACGCTCCTCTTTATCGCAAATATCTCATGCACGGTGTTGCCCATCACATCGGCCTCGATGTGCATGATGTAGGATCCAAATTCACACCTCTCGCTGCCGGCATGGTGCTGAGTTGCGAACCAGGCCTTTACATCCGTGAAGAAAATATCGGTATCCGAATCGAAAATGATATTTTGGTCACCAACGACCAACCCATTGACCTGATGGAACATATTCCCATCGAGGCCAATGACATAGAATCTTTCATGAATAATCACCCCTAAAAAATTAAAAAATGTTTGAAAAACACGTGTATGCCGACCGCAGAAACCGGCTTAAAAAAGAAATGAATAATGGTGTTGCCCTTTTTATCGCCAATCCCGAAGCCTCCTTTAACTATCCTGCCAACACCTATCATTATAGGCAAGACAGTCATTTCTCCTACTTCTTTGGGTTGAACCTCCCTGGATTTGCGGGTTGTATTGACCTTGAAACCGGCGAAGAGGTATTGTTTGGAAACAATTTTGATATTGACGACATCATCTGGATGGGACCGCAACCTCAGGTTGAAGAACTTGCAGCAAGTGTTGGCATCACAAAAACTTCTAACTACGATCAACTTCAGAAATACATTTCAGAAGCCGCGGCCAAAGGAAGAAAAATCCACTTCCTGCCACCCTACCGAGGAAAAGTAATGATCGAATTGGGCCAATTGCTCCATCTCCCTGCACATGAAGTGAAAGCCCAAGCCAGCATGGATCTCATTAAAGCTGTTGTGAAACTCAAAGAAATTAAAGACGCACTTGAAATTGCTGAAATTGAAAAAGCAGTTGACGTTGCTTGGTTGATGCACACCACCGCTATGAAAATGGCCAAACCCGGCATGAAAGAACAAGAAATAGCAGGCACCATCGAAGGGATTGCCCTGGCTCTTGGAGGGCCTGTTTCGTTTCCAATTATTTTAAGTATGGACGGACAAACACTCCATAACCACAACCACCACAATATCTTGCAAGAAGGCCGCATGATGGTGGTTGATGCAGGTGCTGAGTTAGGATCGCTCTATTCCAGCGACATCACGCGCACGGTTCCAGTGGGAGGCGTTTTTAACCAACGTCAAAAAGAAATCTATGAAATTGTACTCAAAGCCAACATTGACAGTATCGCCGCCACACAACCCGGAAAAGAGTACCGCGAAATGCACTTTCTGGCAGCCAAAACCATCGTTGAAGGTCTAAAAGCCATCGGGCTGATGAAAGGCAATGTGGATGAGGCCGTTGCTGCCGGCGCACACACCCTTTTCTTCCCCCACGGCCTAGGCCACATGATGGGAATGGATGTGCACGACCTCGAAGGATTGGGCGAAAACAATGTGGGCTACGACGAAAACACAAAACGCGCTACCCAGTTTGGAACGGCCTACCTGCGTTTGGGCAAAAAACTAAAACCCGGTTTTGTCGTCACCAATGAACCCGGAATTTATTTCATTCCCGCATTGATTGATCAATTCAGGTCTGAAGGAAAATTCAAGGATTTTGTGAACTACGACAAAGTAGAAGGCTACAAAAACTTTGGCGGCATCCGTATAGAGGACGATGTGCTGGTAACCGAAAATGGACATCGGATCTTAGGAAAACCTATTCCAAAAACTGTTGCCGATGTTGAAGCTACGGCAGCCCAAACCCGCGAATGGATTAAATTCCCGGGAATTTTCTAAAATCGCAATCCTACATCAACCGGCCTCATCACAACGGGGCCGGTTTTTTTTGTCGAAGAAAGCACCATCGCTCTAAAAATCATCGGGTTTCGCAACAAAAAAGGTTTTTAATAGATCATTAACATATCTAAATAACTATATTTGCCTGAACATCATCAAACCAAAAACTCATGGCAACAATCGTCGTTTTGGGTGCCGGTATTTCTGGCCATACCGCGGCAGCTTTCATCCGCAAAAAACTCAACAAAAAACACCATGTCATTGTTGTTTCGCCCAGCGCCTATTATCAATGGATACCATCCAACATTTGGGTTGGAGTGGGAAAAATGAATGTAGATCAGGTGCGTTTTAAACTGGCACCACTTTACAAAGGTTGGGGCATTGATTTTAGACAAGCCAAAGCGTTGAGTATTCATCCCGAAGGCGGAAATGCAGCAGAAAAACCCTTCGTGACCATTGAATACACTACTGAAGACCAGCGTGGAAAGCAAGAAATTATAGCTTACGATTATCTTGTGAATGCCACCGGCCCAAAGCTCAATTTCGATGCAACTGAAGGTATTGGTCCGGGAAAAAATACTGTTAGCGTGTGTTCTTACGACCATGCAGCCCATGCCTGGACAAAGCTTCAGGAAAGTTTTCAAAAGATGGAAAAAGGTATAACCCAAAGGTTTGTCATCGGCACCGGTCATCCCATGGCTACATGCCAAGGGGCTGCTTTTGAATACATTTTGAATGTAGCATTTGAAATTAGAAAAAGAAAACTCGAGAATAAAGCTGAAATTACTTGGATCACCAACGAATATGAATTGGGCGATTTTGGAATGGGAGGAGCCCACATCAAACGCGGCGGATACATCACCTCAACCAAGGTTTTTGCTGAATCTTTTCTTAGCGAGAACAACATCAATTGGGTGAAAAGAGCAGGCGTGGTAAAGGTTGAACCGGGTTTGATTCATTATGAAAACCTTGATGGTGAAGCCAAAACCCTGCCTTTCGACTTCTCTATGCTGATTCCTTCCTTTGCAGGAGCCGGCATCAAAGCTTTTGATAAAAATGGAGACGACATCAGTCCACAGCTCTTTGCTGCCAATGGTTTGATGAAAGTAGATGCCGATTATAGCTCTAAGCCTTTCGAGGAATGGAGTGTTAATGATTGGCCGTCAACATACCGTAACCCTTTATTTCCCAATATTTTTGCACCGGGAATCGCCTTTGCACCACCACATAGCATTTCAAAACCGATGAAAAGCAAAACCGGTATGGCTATCTTTCCTACGCCACCACGCACCGGAATGCCCTCGGGCGTAATGGGAAAAATTACTGCTTTAAATATTGTCAACCTCATCAATAAAGGTGAGCACGAGCTGAAACACCGTGCCAGCATGGGGCGCATGGGTGCGGCTTGTATTATTTCGGCAGGCTTTGGCATGACAAAAGGTGCTGCCGCCACCATGACGGTTTTTCCTATTGTGCCTGACTTTGTCAAATATCCTGATTATGGTCGCAGCATTGGATACACCGCTGGCGAAGCCGGATTGGCAGGCCATTGGATGAAATGGTTCATGCACTATATGTTTTTGCACAAAGCCAAAGGCTATCCGTTTTGGTGGCTGTTGCCCGAATGATTTACTAACTAAATACTTCAAAAATAAATACTAATTGATATGACCAACAAAACCATCACTCCTTATTCGGACGAATCATATCCGCCTGTTCCCACAAAGAACACCCGCTTTTGGCGCAGTTTCGTGCCTTGGCAGCTTATTCGCTTTTTTGTGCTCAACCTAAAAATCATTCGGATTGTGGTAGGCGGTCACTCATAAAGGCGTTTCGAGAAACAGGTTAGCTGCAATGCCGTCAGCAAAAAGTTTGCCCTGATTGGTGAGAAACAATCGGCCCTCCTTGATATAGAGTTGCCCTTTCACTACATAAACTTCGGCGGCTTGCAGCAAATAATCAGCGTATGCAAGTCCGAAAACATTGCCCACATGTTCCAAATCACAGCCCCACGAAGTGCGTAAAGAGGTCATAATGTATTCGTTAACTCGTTGAGTTAAGGTCAGCACCTCCTTTTCTTCAACACAAGTATTTGAAACTGAATTTTGCACGTATTGCGCCAAATTTGACACATTCCACTCCCGCGAAAATCCATTAAACGAATGTGCCGAAGGCCCCAAACCAAGATAATGGCCCCCCAGCCAATAGGTGCTGTTGTGCCTTGAATAATGGCCGGGAAGAGCAAAATTGGAAATTTCGTAATGCACAAAGCCTCGCTCTTCCATTTTTTGCAGCAAAATTTCAAAGTGTCGGGTACTTTGAACCTCATCAACGGGCGTATATTTTCCTTTGTCAATCAATTGTGCCAGCGCCGTTCGGGGTTCAACGGTCAGCGCGTAAGCCGAAAGATGTGTCAAACCGGTTTCAAAAAAAGCATCAAGGTTGGCCTTCCATTTCTCCTCGGTTAGGGTAGGAATCCCATAAATAAGATCAATTGTCATTCGTTCGTAACCTGCTTCTTGGGCCAACTTAATGGCTGACAAAGCCTGTTGTCCATCGTGAACACGGTTTAAATAATGCAAATCGTCAGAAAAAAAACTCTGCACCCCCATGCTCAAACGGTTCACGAAGGTGGTTTTTAAATCATCGAGAAAATGCACATTCACATCGTCGGGATTGGCTTCAAAAGTAATTTCGGCTTCTTTGCTGATGTTGAAAGTGTTCTGAAGTGCTTGTTGAATGGTAGTAAAATCAGCTTGTTGCAACAAACTTGGTGTTCCGCCTCCAAAATAAATGGTATTGATTTCTTGACCATGTAGGTAGGGATGACGATGCTCAATTTCGCGCAACAAAGCCTTCACAAAAGCACCATAATGTTTCCGCGAAGCAGTTGAAAAAAAATTACAGTAGTGGCATTTCTGTTTGCAAAATGGGATATGTATATAAATTCCGGCCATAAAAAATCATTGTTAATTGAACAAACATATACAGTTCTTGTTATATGTGCATCCTTTAACCGAAAATGAAATAGCTTTTTGCTCACAAAAGCACCAAAGCGGCTTTCAAAAACGTTGAAAGGAAAGATGAAACAAAATTAATCTAATCACTAATTGATCAAACGTATGAAAAAAGTATTGTATTTATTTGCGGCAGTAGTCTTCTTGTCGGCCTGTAATCAAGCTCCAAAAACAGCCGAAGATGCCAAAGAAGTAAAAGAAGCTGCCGCCGAAGCAGTTGTTTTAAATGTTGATAACGCTGCAAGCACCCTTAAATGGGAAGGTGCAAAAATTACCGAAACGGTACATCATGGCGTAGTAACAATTACCGATGGCATGTTAGCCTTAAAAGATGGCCAATTGGATGCCGGTAATTTTACCATTGACATGAACAGCATTGTTTGCAACGACCTCACCGAAGATGAAGGCAAACTGAAACTCGAAGGACACCTAAAAAGCGGCGATTTCTTTATGACGGAAACCTATCCTACCGCTAAGTTTGAAATTACAGGCGTTGAAGCAGCTCCTGCAGCTGACGGCACAACCCACAAAATTTCGGGCAACCTCACCATTAAAGATGTAACCAAAGGCATCAGCTTTCCAGCCACTGTAAACATTACCGATGCAAAGGCAGAAGCTATGGCCAAATTCAAAATCAACCGCAATGAATGGGGTGTTATTTGGGGCGGAACTTTAACCGACCAATCCATTAAAGACAAACTGCAAAACAACCTCATCAAAGATGAAATTGCTTTTGAAGTAAACTTGATTGCCAACAAATAGGCATCAAAAAAAATCAAATAAAAAAACCTGGTGCAACATTGCACCAGGTTTTTTTATTTTTATAAAGGTAAAAACACACTATACTTCTGACAAAAACGCATCCAAATTGTCAAATTTATGATGATAATCCTCCATCGAGCGACGAATAACTTCATGGGCTTCTTCAATGCCATACACATCAGTAATTTCTACTCTACTTTCTTTACCGGGCAAATCTTTATAGGTAAGAAAATAATGTTTCAAACGGTTGACAACCAAATCAGGACAGTCGGAGATATCTTTGTAAGTGCCATACACAGCATCATTGTTAAGCACGGCAACGATCTTGTCATCGGCTTCATTTCCATCAATCATCCTAAACCCTCCAATAGGCCTTACGCGCACTAAAATATCGCCATGGGTGATATCTTTTTCAGTTAACACACAGATGTCCAAAGGGTCGCGATCGCCTTTGATGTCAGTTCTTCCGGTTTTTTCGTTACAAAACTCAGCTACGCGTGTAGCGCAGAAAGTTTGTGGAATGAAACCATACAATGCTGGAACAACGTTGGAATATTTCTGTGGCCTATCGAGCTTCAAATAACCCGTTACCTTATCTACTTCGTATTTCACGGTATCGGTAGGCACCATTTCGATAAAACAAATCAGTACTTCGGGTGCCTCAGGACCTATATCAACGCCGTGCCATGGATGTGATTTATAACGTAAACCCATCAAACGACCGATGGGGTCCATAATTTTATTCATTTCTTTGCTGTTAAACGGTTTCAATCTTTTTAATTTTTGGCAAAATTACTGCATTTTCGCTGCGGCCTTTGGGTTTCAAACATTATTTTTTTTATAAAATTTGTTTTAAACCTTGAGCCTCCAAAAGGTTGAAAAGAAAACCGAAGTCGTTATTTTTGAACTTCTTAACAAGAATAAAGTTTTAACCAAAGTTCAAAGTTTGGTTATTTTCCAATGTTGATGTGCGCCGGAAGCGACAAATGCCCTTGCACCATTTTCCACTCGTTGTCGGTATTTTTAATCAAAACACCTGTGAAACGGATGCCTTCGAAGCTGTGCGCCACACTGTCGTAAATGAAATTGTAGTTCATCCGTTGTGAGAACCAGGCCGTGTTTCCACCGCAATTAATTCTAATATACTGATCTTGCACTGAGACAAAAGTTTCACTGATTAAGTTAAACTGCTTACGATAGGCATTTTTAATATTTTCCCAACCCATAAGGCGTTCATGCGAATCAGTTCCCAGCAACATGGTGCTATCGCCAGTGTCCCACAACTGTTCAATGGATTGAAAATCTTCATTTTCCATTGCCATCATATACTTTTCGAGAAGGTTTTCGATCTTGGGTTCTTCGTCCTTAATGGAATTTTTTGGAGGACACTGGGTGCACGATGCCATTAAAAACACAACCAAAAAAAGAAGATTTACAGTAATTTTCATGTTCATTGTATTTTGGTTTTAGGTAATCACTCAAAGATTGGATGAAATTACAAAAATAAAAGCTCCTTGTACAGCAAAGACGCTCTATTTAGAAACATTATTGATTAACATGGCAAAAAAAAATGGAGCCGTTGAGAAGCAGGCAAACAGTCAATCAATCAAATTTTTAACAAAAGTCTTTCCTATCTGCGGATTCTTTCGTAAAATTGCAGCCTATTTGAGAGAAACGTACGATCTACATCTAAGGCCATCATGAGATTTACCAAGTTAGCATTTATCACTAGCTATTTTTTATTGCTTTTTACCCTATCAATCCCGCTGCAGGCTATTGCCGCAGGCGGTGAGCATAACGCGCGTGAAACTACTGCTGAGGCATTTAGACCGGGTGAAATGATCATCAGTCATATTGTTGATTCCTATGATTGGCACATTGCCGACATCGGCCACACCCACATCACGATGCCATTACCTGTCATTTTATTCGATGACGGACAGTGGCATTTCTTTCTTTCGAGCAGATTTGAGCATGGTCATGCCACCTACAAAGGCTTCGAGTTGGCCAAAGAAGGTGCATTGAAAGGTAAGATTGTGAAAACTGCCGCCGATGGAACACAAATCAGACCCTACGATTTTTCGATCACTAAAACCGTTTTCGGCTCTTTTGTTACCTCTATTATCCTCATTCTTATTTTTATTTCGGTTGCCAAATCCTACAAAAAAACCCGCAATCACGCCCCCAAAGGCTTTCAATCCTTAATAGAGCCTTTGATTTTGTTCGTGAGAGATGAAATTGCGTTTTCCTCTATCGGAAAAAAACACTACGAAAAGTTCTCACCCTTTTTGCTCAGCATCTTTTTCTTTATCTTTTTCAATAACCTTTTGGGATTGGTTCCCATTTTCCCGTTAGGCGCTAACATCACAGGAAACATAGCAGTAACAGGGGTTTTGGCTCTTTTTACTTTCGGAATGATTCTCGTCTCGGGAAACAAAAACTACTGGGCGCACATTTTTAATACACCCGGCGTGCCTTGGTGGCTTAAACTGCCACTACCCCTGATGCCTATCATTGAGCTTGTAGGTGTTTTCACCAAACCTTTTGTGTTGATGATACGTTTGTTTGCCAACATCACTGCCGGACACATCATCATCTTAGGTTTTATCAGTTTGATTTTCGTTTTTGGACAAACAAGTCTGGCTGCCGGTTATGGCATTTCGGTGCTTTCAGTAGCTATGTCAATTTTTATCAGCTTCTTAGAGTTGTTGGTTGCCTTCATCCAAGCCTATGTGTTTACACTGCTATCAGCCATTTTCATAGGTATGGCCGTTGAAGAGCATCACCATGAAGAGGCACATGAAACCCACCACGAATAACCGAAAGGCACAGCATTACAACCCAAATAAAATCATAAAATAAATTAGAATTATCAACCCAAATACCTTAAAATCATGGAATTATTAGCCATTTTGTTGCAAGCTGCAACAGACCTGACACCAATCGCTAAAATGGCTGCCGGCTTAGGCGCCAGCATTTCAGTAATCGGAGCCAGCATGGGTATCAGCCAAATCGGTCGTGCCGCTTTGGAATCCATTGCTCGTCAGCCTGAGGCAAGTAGCGATATTCGTTCAAGCATGATCATTTCGGCTGCCCTTATCGAAGGAGTTGCCTTCTTTGCGATCGTTGTTTGTTTGCTGATTGTGTTCTTATAGCCAACAGCTTTTCCCTGTGCTATAACCGCTAAGGTTACAGCACAGGTTTTTACGTTTATCATTAAGTTTATCATTATAATAACCTGATAACTATGGAATTAGTAAATCCAGGCCTGGGACTCGTATTTTGGATGATCGTAGTTTTTTCGGTCGTTCTGCTTGTGTTAAAAAAGTTTGCATGGCCCTCCATATTGCAGGCTTTGAAAGACAGGGAGCAGCACATCGAAGACGCACTGCGTCAAGCTGATATTACCCAAGAAGAGATGAAAAAGCTCAAACTCAACAACGAAGTTCTGCTCAAAGAAGCCAAAGAAGAACGCGAAGCCCTTATGAATGAGGCGCGTAAAATCAGGGAAAAGCTCATCGAAGATGCTCGTGTTAAAGCCGTTAGTGAGGCCGAACGCATTGTTGAAAGCGCCAGAATTCAAATTGACAACGAACGCAAAGCAGCTTTGGTTGACATTAAGAATATCGTAGCCGAAATATCTATCGAGATCGCTGAAAAAATCCTTCGCGAAAAACTTCAAACCCCCAAAGATCACCAACAATACATTGAAAGAGTGATTGAAGGCAAGCATTTGAACTAACTTTTTACCAACCCGCACTCACATGAAACGCATCCTGCTCGCAAAACGTTATGCCAAAGCATTGTTTGAAATTGCACTTCAACAACAAGCTGTTGCCGAAGTCAATGATGATATGGAACTGTTGGTGAAGGTGATGGCTGAGAACCGCGAGTTACGCAAGCTGATGAGCAACCCGTTGATTACTCCGCTGAAGAAAAATCAATTAATGATGAGTATCTTTGGCAGTCACCTGAGCAAAATTAGTAAGAAATTTATCGAGATTCTTATCCGTAAAGGTCGCGAACAAGAAGTAGCCGAAATCGCTCATCAGTACCATCAGCTTTATCTCGACCATAATAATATCGCTGAGGCTCAACTTGTTACTGCTTATCCTGCCGACGATTATTTGCGGGAAAGAATCACACAACTGGCGCTTTTTAGCGCCAACAAAACCCTCCGTTTCAAAGAATCGGTTCAACCCGATATCATTGGCGGCTTTAAACTTCAAATTGATGATTATCTTTACGACGCAACCATTAAAAAGATCATCGCCGATTTACACAAGGAGTTTGCTAAAAACCTGTATATTAAACGTTTCTAACGACAACAACATAGCACTATGGCAGCAATTAAACCCGCTGAAGTTTCAGCAATACTGCGCAAAGAACTGGCCGGCCTACAAACCGACGCTGTATTAGAAGAAGTAGGTTCGGTATTACAAATCGGAGATGGCATTGCCCGCGTTTATGGTTTGGGAAATGCCGAATCAGGCGAATTGGTTGAATTTGAAAAAACAGGTCTGCAAGGTATCGTTTTGAACCTTGAAGAAGACAATGTGGGAATCGTTTTGCTGGGTAGCAGCAGCGGCATCCACGAAGGCGATTCAGTGAAAAGAACCAAACGTATTGCCTCTCTCATGGTAGGCGAAGGAATGCTTGGACGCGTGATCAACACCCTTGGCGAACCCATTGATGGCAAAGGAGTTATAGAAGGCGACACCTACGAAATGCCTTTAGAACGCAAAGCTCCGGGTGTTATTTTCCGTCAACCTGTGAACGAACCACTCCAAACCGGTATCAAAGCCATTGATGCAATGATTCCTATCGGACGTGGCCAGCGCGAGTTGATTATCGGCGACCGACAAACCGGTAAAACCGCCATCGCTATTGACACCATCATCAACCAGAAAGAATTTTACGAAAGAGGCGAAACCGTTTATTGCATTTACGTTGCCATTGGCCAAAAAGGATCAACGGTAGCCAATATCCAAAAAAACCTTGAAGACAATGGCGCCATGCCCTACACCGTGATCATTTCGGCCACGGCCTCCGATCCGGCTGCCATGCAGTTTTATGCCCCCTTTGCCGGCGCTGCCATTGGTGAGTATTTCCGCGATACAGGACGCCCTGCACTGGTGATCTATGATGACCTTTCTAAACAAGCCGTTGCTTATCGCGAAGTTTCATTGCTGCTGAGACGGCCCCCCGGACGCGAAGCCTACCCCGGTGACGTATTTTATTTGCACTCACGCTTGCTCGAAAGAGCGGCAAAGGTGATCAACTCCGATGAAATTGCCGCCAACATGAACGACTTGCCCGAAAGCATCCGCGGATTAGTAAAAGGTGGTGGGTCGCTTACAGCTTTGCCCATTATCGAAACTCAGGCGGGCGACGTTTCGGCTTACATTCCAACCAACGTTATTTCTATCACCGATGGTCAGATTTTTCTCGAAACCAACCTTTTCAACTCAGGTATTCGTCCGGCCATCAATGTCGGAATCTCGGTTTCGCGCGTTGGGGGTAATGCCCAAATCAAATCAATGAAAAAAGTAGCCGGAACACTCAAGCTCGACCAAGCACAATTTAGAGAGCTCGAAGCTTTCTCGAAATTTGGTTCCGACCTCGATGCTGCGACTACCGCAGTGCTTGAAAAAGGAAAACGCAACCTCGAAATTTTGAAGCAAAATCAATATTCACCGCTAACGGTGGAGCATCAAATTGCCATCATCTTTTGCGGAACGAACAATTTACTGCGCAACATTCCGATCACGTCCGTCCGCAAATTTCAAACCAGCTTTTTGCTCGAATTAGATACGCATCACAGCGATTTGCTCAAGGCACTTAAAGCCGGAAAATACGACAATGATATTGCAGCGAGGCTGACTGAAGTAGCCAAAAGCGTTGCGTCTAGTTATGAATCATAGCACAAAAGTGCCTCAGTATTCAAAGGTATGCCAAACTTAAAAGAAGTAAGAACCCGGATTGAATCGGTCAACTCGACCAAGCAAATTACCAGTGCCATGAAAATGGTGTCGGCATCGAAGCTCCGCAAAGCCCAAAATGCCATCACTACCATGCGCCCTTATGCAGCTAAATTGCGCGAGTTGATGCAAAATCTTACCGGAAGTTTATCCAACACCAACCAAGACAAATACACGAAAGTTAGGCCTGAAGAAAATATTTTAATTATTCCGGTTACATCTAATCGTGGCCTTTGTGGTGCTTTTAATACCAACATCATTCGGTATGCCACACGCTTGGTGAACGAACAATACAGCAGCCAACTTGCCGAAGGAAAGGTGTCATTTTACTGCATTGGAAAAAAAAGTGAGGAATTCTTCAGGAGCAGAAAATACTCCATCATTGGCTCTGAAGTTGCTATTTTCGATCATCTGAACTTCAACACAGTTACTCCAATAGCCGAAAAGTTGATGCTTATTTTTGAGGAAGAAAAGTTCGACAAAATTATTTTTGTCTATAATCAGTTCCGCAACGCAGGCAATCAAGTGCTTACCGAAGAACAGTTTTTGCCCATCGAATTGCCCGAAGCCAATGAAGATGAACAGTTTTTAGGTACTGAATACATTTTTGAACCCGGCAAGCAGGTTATTATCGAATCGTTGATACCGCGAATTCTTAAAATGCAGGTGTACAAAATGCTTCTCGACAGCTATGCTGCCGAACACGGCGCCCGTATGATTGCCATGCACAAAGCAACCGACAATGCTACCGAAATGCTGAAAGAGCTCAAATTGAGCTATAACAAAGCGCGTCAGGCGGCCATCACCAAGGAAATACTTGAAATTGTTGGCGGGGCCAATGCTTTGGGTTAAACAACGTTAAACGATCGAACCAAACAAACGATTGCTTGTTATGTATATGGTAACGTATAAAACGAAATATTATGATCAAGAAAACAGTAGAATCAGCAATCAATGAGCAAATCAAACGCGAAGAGTTTTCATCTCGCTTGTACCTCTCAATGGCAATATGGTGCGAAGCCAATGGATATCCGGGCGCTGCTACCTTTCTGTATCGTCAGGCTGACGAAGAAAGAATGCACCAACTGAAATTTGTTCATTACGTCAATGACCGTGGTGGAAAAGCCGCATTGATGGCCCTTTCAACTCCGGAATCGCATTTTGAAAGCCTTAGTCATGTTTTCAAACAGGTGATGGAACACGAGCAATACATAACTGCTTCCATCAACGATTTGTATGAGGTTACCCTGAATGAAAAAGACTACACCACCGGAAACTTTTTGCAATGGTATATCAATGAGCAAATTGAAGAAGAAAGCACCATGTCAACCATCCTCGACAAGATCAACTTGGTAGGAAATGATAAGAGTGGCATGTTCCACATTGACAAAGAGCTGAGTGCTATGGCAGCTGCTGCTCCGGCACCAACGGCCAACTAAATGCAAAAATAATTAGAGCTTAAAATAAAAAACCCGCTATTTGATCACAGATAGCGGGTTTTTTGTGCATTGCTTGCAGTGAAAGCGTTATTCGGCCAGCACAAGCACCTTATTGTTTAAAACCTCGAGCATACCACCTGTAATTTCAAAATATTGTAACTTTTTATCATTGTCCATGGTTTTAATGCGACCCTGTCCAAGAGCCGCAATCATGGGTGCGTGGTTGTTCAGTATTTCAAAAAGGCCATCCACGCCAGGGAGTTGCACCAACTGCACTTCGCCGGTAAAAATGGTTTTGTCGGGGGTGATGATTTCCAGTTTCATCTTATTTTTTGTTATAATTTACTGTCGGCCAGAAGTTTCTTACCTTTTTCAATTGCTTCTTCAATGGTTCCAACCATATTGAAGGCCGATTCAGGATATTCATCCACTTCGCCGTCCATGATCATATTGAAGCCTTTAATGGTATCTTCGATAGAGACGATGGTTCCGGGTATTCCGGTAAATTGTTCAGCCACATGGAATGGTTGCGACAAGAAACGTTGCACACGGCGGGCACGCAGCACGATCAGTTTATCGTCTTCTGACAGCTCGTCCATACCCAAAATGGCGATAATATCTTGTAACTCTTTGTAGCGTTGCAAAATTCCTTTTACACGTTGTGCGGTATTGTAGTGCAATTCGCCAACAACATCCGGACTAAGGATACGTGAAGTAGAATCCAAAGGATCTACCGCGGGATAAATACCCAGCTCAGAAATTTTACGGTTGAGAACGGTTGTTGCATCCAAGTGGGCAAAAGTTGTTGCAGGTGCAGGGTCGGTAAGGTCATCTGCAGGCACATAAACAGCTTGAACTGAAGTAATTGAGCCTCTTTTTGTTGAGGTGATACGTTCTTGCATCAATCCCATTTCGGTGGCCAGAGTTGGTTGATAACCAACGGCAGAAGGCATACGACCCAAAAGGGCTGACACTTCGGAGCCGGCTTGTGTAAAACGGAAAATATTGTCAATAAAGAACAGGATATCGCGGCCACCTGATTCTTCATCACCATCGCGGAAATATTCGGCCATTGTTAAACCGCTCAAGGCAACACGGGCGCGTGCTCCGGGGGGTTCGTTCATCTGGCCGAACACCAATGTAGCTTGCGATTGTATAAGTTCTTTGTAGTCAACCTTATCCAAATCCCATCCACCTTTTTCCATGCTTTTAACAAACTCTTCGCCGTAGCGAATAACGCCCGACTCAATCATTTCGCGCAAAAGGTCGTTGCCTTCACGGGTGCGTTCGCCCACGCCGGCAAAAACAGAAACACCGCTATATGATTTGGCGATATTGTTGATCAGCTCCATGATGATTACCGTTTTACCTACGCCGGCACCACCAAACAAGCCGATTTTTCCTCCTTTGGAATAGGGCTCAATCAAGTCAATCACTTTGATTCCGGTGTATAAAACCTCCGACTGAGTGGTCAGGTTTTCGTACTTGGGTGGGTCGCGGTGAATGTCGTAAGAGGTTTTAGATTCGATCGGTTTTAGTCCGTCTATGGTTTGACCAATCACGTTAAAGAGGCGACCTTTAATAGCATCGCCCGTTGGCATGGAGATGGGTTTGCCTAAAGAAACGACTTCCATTCCACGACGTAAGCCATCGGTCGAATCCATAGCAATGGTGCGAACGGTATTTTCGCCAATAGCTTGCTGTACTTCGAGAATCAGTTTTTCGCCATTGTCGCGTGTAATTTCAAGCGCATCAAGCAGATCGGGAAGGTTGTTGTCTTGTTCAAAGGCCACGTCAACAACAGGGCCGATGATTTGTACAATTTGTCCGGTGACAGTTTTATTCATTAGAAAGGATGTATTTAAATTCTTTGAATGAAGCTACAAAGGTAAGATTTTGAATGATTTCGCCAAGTAAGATTTTGAAAAAATACTGTTTGATGGTCTTGTCTATTAAAGGCCTTTTAAAAATTTCCGTTCAAAAAGCAAAAGCCAGATCACTCCCACGCTGATGGCTGCATCGGCTATGTTAAAAACGGGCCGGAAAAAGATGAAATAACCATCGCTCCCAAAGATAAAATCGGGAATCCAAGCCGGCACTTCTGATTGTTGCCAGATCATCAGCGGAAAGTAAAACATATCCACCACTTTACCATGAAGGAAACTTGAATAGCCTCCGCCTTCGGGTAAAAAATGGGCTACATTTTGATATGTGCTATTGCTGAAAATCATACCATAAAAAGCACTGTCAATGATGTTTCCGATGGCTCCGGCCAAAACCATTGAGATGCCGAAGACAGGTCCGAAAGGCGTTTTTTTGCGTGTAAGCAGATACAGGTATATGCCAATGGCCACCACTGCAAGGATTCGAAAAAGGCTTAGCCCAAGCTTACCCCACTCGCCGGCAAACTGAAAGCCAAAGGCCATGCCGTTGTTTTCGGTAAAATGAATGATGGCCCAATTGCCAAAGAGTGGAATCTCCTGGCCGATAGTCATGGTAAGTTTAATGTAAAACTTGAGCAGCTGATCAAGTAAAAGGATAATGAAAATGAGCAGAAGAGGTCGTTTCACTTGGTAAGGGGTTATTTATAAATGTTCAACCCTGACCTGTTGACACAGATCAGGGATGAAAAAGATGAAGCTTTCAATTAAAACAGGCATCATTATTATGCATTGCCTCCTTGTTGCAACTTGGCCTCGATGCTTAATGTTGCGTGAGGCACAATGCGAAGCCTTTCTTTCGCAATTAGTTTTCCGGTGGCACGGCAAATGCCGTAGGTTTTGTTTTCAATACGGATGAGGGCGTTTTCGAGGTTGTTTATAAACTTTTGCTGACGAGCAGCCAAGCGGCCATTCTCCTCCTTCGAAAGCACTTGATACCCTTCTTCTAACACTTTAAAGGTAGGTGAAGTGTCGTTGGTGCCATTTTCATCTTCGTTCGATAAGGCTTCTGTAAGTAATTTTAAGTCAGAGCGGGCTTTGTCAAGCTTATTGATAATAATTTGTCTGAACTCTTCGAGCTCCTCCTCAGTGAAACGCGTCTTTTTTAGATCGGTTTCCAGATTTTTTTCGTTGTCTGTCATGGCCTTCAATTTTTAATTTCTTCCAACAATTCATAGCATGAATCCGCCATAAATTTAGTACAATTTAGTGATGATTGGTTGTTTTTCGTTTCAAAAGTGCAAATTATTTAGCTTTGGTGATTCGGATATTCGCAGTGATGTTTTCAACAAGCTCATTTTCAACCATATCTAAATCAACATGGGCTGCAACAATTTGCAGTATTCCAAGCGTTTCGGAACAGATATAAGCTTCAAATTTTTGAATTGCTGCAATAACTTTTTCGGAGGCTTGCACTTCAAGCAAAATGTGGTCGGTCACTTCAAGGCCAGCATCCTTTCGCATGTTTTGAACCCTGTTTACCAACTCCCTCACCAATCCTTCTTGAATCAAGGCATCGGTAAGGGTGATGTCGAGTGCAACGGTGAGCTTGTCTTGTGCCACTACCGTCCAGCCGGGAATGTCATCGGTAGTAATTTCCACATCTTCGCGCGTTAACTCAATGGATTGTCCGGCAACATCAATATTTTGTGTGCCATTGACCTCCAACGATCGTATATCAAATTGCGAATAGCCTTCCAACACCAAGGCAATTTCTTTCATCAACTTTCCGTAGCGTGGCCCCAAAGCTTTAAAATTCGGTTTAATTTTCTTGATCAGAACACCATTATCGGCATTGAGGTAATTGATTTCTTTTACGTTTACTTCAGAAAGAATCAGGTTTTCAACGCCTTGAAGTTGTTGCTTCATCCGCTCATCAGCCACAGGAATCATGATGGATTGCAAAGGTTGACGCACTCTGATGTTGGCTTTTTTGCGCAGAGAAAGAATCATGGAAGAAAATTGTTGGGCCAATTCCATCCTTTCCTCCAAATCGCGATCAATGAGTGCCATGTCAGCCATTGGAAAAACGGCCAAATGCACCGATTCAAAAGGCTCTTTGTTGGTAACCAAATTAAGGTCGCGATATAACTGCTCACTAAAGAAAGGTGCGATAGGTGAGGCCAGTTTAGCAATGGTAATTAAGCATTTATATAAGGTTTGATAAGCCGAAATTTTATCATTAGAATAATTGCCTTTCCAGAAGCGTCGGCGCGAGAGGCGGACATACCAATTGCTAAGGTGTTCATCCACAAACTCTTGAATGGATCTTCCGGCGCGCGTTGGTTCATAATTGTTGTAGGCTTCATCCACGGTTTCTACCAATGAGTTCAATTCTGAAAGTATCCAACGGTCAATTTCGGGGCGTTCGGCATGAGGAATATCGTTTTCGTTGTAGCTAAACCCATCAATGTTAGCATACAAAGCAAAAAAAGCGTAGGTGTTGTATAGCGTTCCAAAAAATTTACGACGCACTTCATCAAGGCCACTGAGATCGAATTTGAGGTTGTCCCATGGTTGTGCGTTGGTGATCATGTACCAGCGTGTGGCATCAGGACCATATTTCTCAATGGTTTCAAAAGGATCAACAGCATTGCCGAGTCGTTTCGACATTTTGTTGCCATTTTTGTCAAGTACCAATCCATTGGAAACAACAGTTTTAAACGCAACCGAGTCGAACAACATCACTGCAATGGCGTGAAGTGTAAAAAACCATCCTCTTGTTTGATCCACTCCTTCGGCGATAAAATCAGCGGGAAAGTTACCATGAAAATCGTTGTTGTTCTCAAAAGGATAGTGCATCTGCGCATAAGGCATGGCTCCTGAATCGAACCAAACGTCAATCAAATCCAGTTCGCGGTACATCGGTTTTCCTTGTGGAGAAACCAGCACAATGCGGTCGGCATAGGGCCGATGAAGGTCGAAGCTTTGGTAATTCTCGTCAGTGGTTGAGCCACTTACAAAATCTGCAAACGGATTTGATTCCATGAGACCGGCTTTCACTGCATCGTCAACAGCAGTTTTTAGTTCGGCCACAGAGCCAAAGCAGCGCTGTTCGGTTTTGTCTTCGGTTGTCCAAATGGGCAATGGCACGCCCCAAAACCGTGAGCGCGAAAGGTTCCAGTCAACCAAATTTTCGAGCCAATTACCGAAGCGTCCTTCGCCTGTGGCTTTGGGTTTCCAGTTGATCGTTTTATTCAACTCAATCATCCGTTCGCGGTAAGCAGTTGTACGGATGAACCAGCTGTCGAGCGGATAATATAATATAGGTTTGTCGGTTCTCCAGCAATGGGGATAGCTGTGGACATACTTTTCGATGCGGAAAGCTTTGTTTTCTTTTTTGAGCATCACCGAAAGGTCCACATCGAGGGTGGGGGCATCGGCCACGGCTTGATTGTCGAAATCATTTTTCACAAAACGACCGGCGTATTCTGAATAGATTTCTTGGTTCACGTAAGAAGCCACAAAAGCTTGATCAAGATTTTCAATCGGGTAAAAACGACCTCTGAGATCTACCATTGGTCTGCGACTTCCTTCTGCATCAATGAGTAATAGTGGGGCAATGCCAGTTGTTTTGGCAACTCTGTCGTCGTCAGCACCAAAAGTTGGTGCAATGTGCACAATTCCAGTTCCATCGCTTGTGGTAACAAAATCGCCTAATATTACCTTAAAAGCGTCGCCCATAGGTTGAATCCAAGGGATGAGTTGGTGATAGGCAATGCCTGCCAATTGTGCGCCTTTAAACTGTGAAACGATCGTATAAGGTATTTTTTTGTCGCCTGTTTTGTAAGTGTCAGGATCTTGATCTAGCATTTTTTCATCAAAATAAGCTGCTACCAAATCCTTTGCTAAGATAACCTGTATTGGTAGTCCGCTGTATGGATTAAAGGTTTTCACCAACACATATTCGATGCCTGCACCCACCGCCAAGGCGGTATTGCTGGGCAGGGTCCAAGGTGTGGTGGTCCAAGCTAAAATATGCACCGGCAGTTGAGCGTCGGCCTGAAGAAAACGGGTGTGTTGGCCTGTAATAATTTCAAACTGTACTGTTGCAGAAGTGTCTTTCACATCGCGATAGCAGCCGGGTTGGTTGAGTTCATGCGTGCTCAAGCCCGTTCCGGCAGCCGGCGAATAAGGCTGGATGGTATAACCTTTGTACAGCAATCCTTTGTTGAAAAGTTGCGAAAGTAGGTACCAAACAGTTTCGATGTATTTGTTGTCGAAAGTTATATAAGGATGTTCAAGATCAACCCAGTATCCCATTTTTTTTGTGAGTTCATCCCAAAGGTCTTTGTATTTCATCACTTCAGTCCGGCAGGCTTGGTTGTATTCCTCCACCGAAATTTTCTTTCCAATGTCGTCTTTGGTGATGCCGAGTGTTTTTTCAACGCTAATTTCCACGGGAAGACCATGGGTGTCCCAACCGGCTTTGCGTTGCACATATTTCCCCTTCAGGGTTTGGTAGCGGCAAAAAATGTCTTTAATGGCACGAGCCATCACGTGGTGAATGCCCGGAACACCATTAGCTGAAGGCGGACCTTCATAAAACACGTAAGATTCACCATTCACTCTGGTGTCGAGACTCTTTTTAAAAATGTCATTATCTTCCCAAAAGCGACGAACATCGTTTCCTGTTTGGGTGAGATTGAGCTGCTTATATTCTTTGTACTTACTCATAGTATTCATTTCCTGCTATATAGCTATAAGAAAAAATTGGGTGCAAAGGTAGTAAAATAAGGATGTTGTTGAGGTAATTTTCTCTGGACAACTGCTAAAGTTTTGGTGATTGAGGTATTGGACGCCAATCAGGAAACGAAACACCATTTTGGAAACACAATAAAACCAGTTGACAAAGGTATGTTATAGAGCTTCATGGTGTTGAAGTAGAACATTTAACATTAATTTGTATCCATTCAGATAATTATCTATCTTTGCCGCCCGATTTTAAAAGTGGTTTGAAGTGAAATATGCACGTGAATTCATGTTGCCGTTGGTCGGTTTGCCCTTAGGCGAAACGCGTTATACTTTCGCCCTTGAGCGTCCCTTTTTCGAGCTTCATGCTGATGAAGAAGTGTTAGATGCCCAGTTGAAAGTTGACTTGCTTTTGGCCAAGCGTGACAATATGATTGAATTACGTTTTAGCATAAAAGGTTGGATGGCCGTTGATTGCGATCGTTGTGGTGACAATTTTCGGCAAGAAGTAGAAGGCGAACAAGAGCTAATTTTAAAATACGGCCAGCACTACGAAGAAGAATCGGACGAAGTTCTTACCATACCTGTTGATTTGCATGAGTTCGACATCAGCCATTTATTGTATGAATACACCATTTTGCTGTTGCCTTACCGAAAGATACATCCTGACAATGCGGATGGGAGTTCGACCTGCAACCCAGAAGTGTTGAAACGTTTGGAACAAATGAGAAAAGAAGAAGCCTCCGACCCGCGTTGGGAAGCCCTTCAAAAATTGAGAAACTTATCATAGACTTTAATAATAACATTAAATAGTACAAAAATGCCACATCCTAAAAGAAGACATTCCACTACAAGAAGGGATAAAAGAAGAACACATTATAAAGCTGAAATGCCCACAGTGGCCAAATGCTCCGTAACCGGTGCCGTACACCTTTATCATAGAGCTTATTATGTTGATGGTGATCTTTATTACAAAGGTCAGTTGGTAATGGAAGGCGCGAACGCCTGACAAAAATCCACTTAAGTGCGATTGAACACGACCAAAACTTTATGGTACGCATAGGCCTTGATGTCTTAGGGGGCGATTTTGCCCCCGAAGTAACAATGGGCAGCTTAGCGTTGTTGGCTCCTGAACTCAGAGAGAACGAGAAAATTGTGCTTTTTGGTGATCGGGAAAAAATAGAGGCATATCTACTTCAAAACCCTCAATTTACATTGTTTACCGAGGTGGTTCACGCCCCGGAGGTTATTGGCATGGGCGAAAAACCCATCAAAGCTTTTCAAGCCAAACCCAATTCCAGCATTGTAAAAGGATTTAAATACCTCAAAAAAGCCAAAATTGACGCTATTGCCAGTGCCGGCAACAGCGGAGCCATGATGGTTGGGGCTGTACACGTAATCAACACTATTCCAGGTGTTATTAGGCCTGCCAGCGTTGTGATGATTCCTAAAATAAGCGGTGGATTCAGTGTTTTGCTCGACGTGGGAACCAATCCCGATGCCAAGCATGACGTGCTGTTTCAATACGGTTTGTTGGGTTCTATTTTTGCTTCATCGGTGCTCAACATCGAAAACCCTAAAGTGGGTTTGTTGAGCATTGGCGAAGAGGAGAAAAAAGGCAATCTGCTTGTTCAATCCACCTTTCAGTTAATGAAAGAAGCCAGCAATTATAATTTCATTGGTAACGTTGAAGGCCGCGACCTATTCAACGATAAAACCGATGTGGTGGTGTGCGACGGCTTCACAGGCAATATCGTCATCAAGCAAATTCAAGCCATGTACCGCATCATGGAAAAAAGAGGCTTGCTCGATGATTATTTTAGCCGCTTCAATTACGAATTGCAAGGCGGCAGTCCGATTATCGGAATCAATGGGAATGTAGTTCTTGGACACGGTATAAGTAGCGCTTTGGCCATAAAAAACATGGTTTTGCTGGCTAGAAATCTTGCCTTGTCAAAGTTGAATCAAAAAATCAATGATGCTGTTCAGGACTTTCCTTTATAGCACATGAGCTTTCAAACGTATTGAGTGGAATGAAAAAAGTAAGAGCTGCTGTAACAGGCATTCACGCGTGGGTTCCGGAAGACCTTTTAACCAACGCGGAATTAGAAAAAATGGTTGATACCACCGATGAGTGGATCATGAGCCGAACAGGCATCAAAGAGCGTCATATCCTAAAAGGTGTGGGCCAAGGAACCTCGGTTATTGGCACACATGCCGTGAAAGGACTTCTCGAAAAAACAGGTACTTCGCCTGACGAAGTGGACTTGCTTATTTGTGCTACCGTAACTCCGGATATGCAGTTTCCGGCCACGGCCAACATCATCAGTCATAATTGTGGCATCACAAACGCCTTCAGCTTCGATATGAACGCGGCCTGCTCAGGCTTTTTGTATGCCTTGGTTACTGCCTCAAAGTTTATTGAAAGCGGAACCCACAAAAAGGTGGTTGTGGTTGGCGCAGATAAAATGTCGTCAATTGTTGATTATACCGACAGGGCCACTTGTGTTATTTTTGGCGATGGCGGAGGTGCTTTTTTGCTGGAGCCTACTACCGAAGAACTGGGTATTATAGATTCATTGATGCACACCAATGGTTCGGGAATGGCACATTTGCATCAAAAAGCAGGAGGATCGGCTAAGCCACCCACCCACGAAACTATAGACGCTCGTGAGCATTATATCTATCAAGAAGGACAGCCGGTATTCAAATTTGCGGTTACCAATATGGCTGATGTGGCAGTTGCCATCATGGAAAAAAACCAACTGAGCTCCGATGACATTGCTTGGCTGGTGCCGCACCAAGCCAATATGCGCATCATTGAGGCCATCGCAAGGCGGATGGGCATTGAAAAAGAACAAGTGATGATCAATATCGAACGCTATGGCAATACCACCAACGGCACCCTACCGCTATGTGTTTGGGAATGGGAAAAACAATTGCGAAAAGGGGACAACATTGTTTTTGCAGCTTTTGGCGGAGGTTTTACTTGGGGAGCTATCTATCTAAAATGGGCATACGATTCAAAGTAAGCTGTAGATTTAAAAATACTTTTATCACAAAAACACCTCAAGCAGGTGTTTTTTTGTTTTTAGGGTAAAATCTTGCACATCTTTGGTGCAATCCTGTACACCCCTCACCATGAAAAGGGCTATTTTTGCTGAAGTAGAAAAAAAGAATCCTTGAACAAAAAACTTCATCAACATTTCAACCTCAGCAATATGCTGAGCGATTGTTGCTTAAAATTACTCATCATCGAACTGAATCGTCTCGGTGTTGAGGTAACAAAGGCGAAGTTAGGCGATGTAACCGTAGCTTATGATCCTTTGGTGCTTACGGAAGAACAGATTATTGCTGTTTTTCACGACTTGGATTTTAAGGTAATTCAAGATAAGGATCAACTACTTGTTGAAGAAATGAAACAGGTGATTGTTGAGTTGGTGCATCACACCACTTACAACGCTATGGTTCGCAACTCAGATTTTATCGTGAGCCGTTTCAATAAAAGCTACCAACACCTCTCCAGTGTTTTTTCGCGCATAGAAAAAATTACCCTTGAAAAATATATCATCCTACAGAGGATAGAAAAAGTAAAAGAGTTGATACAATCGGAAGAACTTAGCTTGAGCGAAATAGCCTATATAATGGGCTATAGCAGCGTGCAATACCTGTCCACGCAATTCAAGCAAATTACAGGCTACTCTGTTTCCGAATACAAAATTTTACCCGAAAAAGAGCGTCTTGGGATACGTTTAGTATCCCATGTTGACGATCCATTAACCGAAAATTTTACACAACAATAAAAGAATTCCATGATACCCATCAAAAACGAAAGAATGAATTTTGCAATCCACAAAACTAAAAGTAGCCATGAAAATAAAAAATAATATTGCGGTTAGCGACAACGGCTTCGTTTTCAATCCCGGATCGGGCGAATCGTTTACGGTGAATCCGGTGGGTTTGGAAATGCTCAACCAGTTGCGGAAAGGCTTGAGCCAAACAGAAATTATCACTGAAATACAAGCAGCCTACAATACTGAAGAAGCTACCGTAGAGCGCGATCTGCTCGATTTTTTGGAAATGCTGCGCCAAAACCGCCTCATACAATCTGACGATGAGTAGGCCTCAACTTACCATTGCGGTTAGCGGCCTCAATGCCATTGACAGTCCCGGACCGGGAGTAGCTGTCATCCGTGGACTGCGTGAAGCCGCGAGCTTCGATTGCCGCATCATTGGCTTGTCCTACGAATCACTGGAACCGGGTATTTATATGCACGATCTCGTTGACAAAACCTACCAAATTCCTTATCCCTCAACAGGAACGGAGGTGTTGATGTCGCGATTGGAGTATATTCATGAAATTGAAAAACTCGATGCCATCATTCCCAACTTCGATGCCGAGCTGTATTCATTCATCAAGCTGGAAAAAAAGCTGAAAAGCATGGGAATTCACACCTTTTTGCCTACTATGGATCAGTTTGAAGAACGTCATAAAGTGAATTTAAACGACTTCGGAAAGAAATACGACATCCACGTGCCACGCAGCAAAGCCATTTATAATGTGATGGAAGCCCAAGCCCTTGAAAGAGATTACAACTGGCCTTTGGTGGTAAAAGGAAAATATTACGATGCCATTTTGGCTTACAACTTCGATCAGACAAAGGCTGCTTTTAACAAAATCTCAGCCAAATGGGGTTTGCCCATCATCATTCAGGAGTTTATTCACGGTACAGAATACAATGTTACCGGCTTGGGCGACGGCAAAGGCAATATGATGGCGGCAGTGCCCATGCGTAAACAATACATCACCGACAAAGGCAAGGCTTGGGGTGGTATTTCCATTGCCGACAAGCAGGTTCTTGCACTCACCGAACATTTTCTGAAATCAACGCAATGGCGTGGTGGTTTTGAGCTGGAGCTGATGAAAAACAAGAGCGGAGATTATTATCTCTTGGAGATCAATCCACGAATGCCGGCTTGGATTTACCTTTCCGTTGGTGTGGGCCAAAACATACCCGAAGCCCTAATGAGAATGGCAATGGGCTGGCCTACTGAAGCTTACAAACACTACGAAGTAGGAAAAATGTTCATCAGGTATGCTTGGGATATGATTGTTGACCTCAGCGAGTTTGAACAGATTTCAACACACGGCGAGTTATAACTTCATTGACCAAATAGTTTAACAATTAAAAAAGAGATGTTTATCACCATAGGATTTTGAATCATGACAACAAAAAAAGTTTACGAAAGACCCATCATCAAGAAATTGGAAAGCAATATGCCCAACAAATTTGGGATGCGCACCATATACGAGCCTGTTACCCATCTTGATGGCGTTGAAGTGAAAGCACTGGCAAAGGAGTACGGCTCACCCCTTTTTGTTATTTCGGAAAAAAAACTGCGTAAGAACTTTCGCGCGGCCCGTCAAGCTTTTGAAACCCGCTATCCACGCGTTCAATTTGCCTGGAGCTACAAAACCAACTACTTGAGCGCGGTGTGCAATATGTATCACCAAGAGGGTTCCTGGGCCGAGGTGGTGAGTGGTTTTGAATACGATAAAGCCATCAGCAATGGCGTTGAAGGAAGTAAAATTATTTTCAACGGGCCCGATAAATCGGAAGTTGATCTACGTAAGGCTGTCACCAACAATTCGTTGATTCACATTGACCATCTGGACGAGTTGTATCTGCTTCTGGACATCGCCAAAAGCACAGGTCGTCGTCCAAAAGTAGCCATCAGGGTGAATATGGACACCGGCATCTATCCGATATGGGATCGTTTTGGTTTCAATTACGAAAACGGACAAGCTTGGGATGCGCTGAATAAAATCATGTTTTCGGGTGTGATGGATTTGATGGGATTGCACACCCACATTGGAACATTTATGCTTTCGCCGGCGGCTTACGCCATTGCCGCGTCTAAACTGGCACACCTGGCGCAGAGCGTCTTAAACAAATATGGCCACGAAATAAAATACATTGATATGGGCGGCGGTTTTGCCTCAAAAAACACTCTGAAAGGCTCCTACCTGCCCGGTACCGACATCAGCCCTTCTATTGATGATTTTGCCGAAGCCATCACCTCTGCCTTGATGAACAGCGACTACAGACCAAAAAACCCTCCACTATTGATCATCGAATCAGGACGCGCCTTGATTGACGATGCCGCTTGGCTCATTGGGTCGGTTTTGGCCAACAAACGCCTTTCCGATGGACGACGTTCAACGATTTTGGATGTTGGCGTAAACTTGCTTTTCACCGCTTTTTGGTACGATCATAAAATCACACCGGCACAGGCTTTCACTTCGTACACTGAGGACACTGCCCTTTTCGGCCCGCTCTGCATGAACATTGACGTGCTGCGCGAAAGCATCAATATGCCTTTGCTCAACAAAGACGACCTGGTGGTGATCCATCATGTGGGGGCTTACAATATGACACAGTGGATGCAGTTTATTACCCTGAGGCCCAAAGTGGTGCTGATTGACGAACAAGAAAAAGTTCACCTGATCCGCAACAACGAAACTTTAGATACTATTGCAAACCTTGAGGTCATGCCACCCCATTTAGCGTTTTTTGAGTTATGACAGCACAGCGGCTGCAACAGGTATTTCCTTTTTTTTGGCAAAGTATCAGCAACAGCTATACCCAGATTTTCTTCTCAAAGGATAAGGTCTTTGGATTTATTCTAATTGCAGTCAGCCTTTTTGATTTGAGTGCCGGCATCAGTGGTCTTTTGGCGGTGGTGAGTGCCAACAGTTTTGCTTTTTTGATCGGACTTAACCGTCAAAAGGTGATCAATGGCCTTTATGGTTTCAATGCGCTACTTACCGGACTTGGTTTAGGCGTCGCGTTTCAAATCAATGAGGCCTTTATTGTCGTTATTGTTTTCAGTGCTTTGCTGAGTTTGTTGGTTTCGGTGCTGTTGGATGGATGGCTTTACAAATATGGCCTGCCTTACCTCAGCCTTCCTTTTTTAGTAGCCATTTGGGTGGTCATTCTCAGCACCCGACAGTTTACTCAGCTGGAAATCAGCGAAAGAGGCATCTATGTTTTAAATGAAATGTATCTTTTGGGAGGACTTCCCATGGTGAAGCTTTACCTTTGGTTTGACACCCTTGTGCTTCCACTTCCGGTAAAAACCTATTTGCTTTCACTGGGGGCCATTTTCTTTCAATACCATCTTTTTGTTGGTCTATTGATAGCTACCGGGCTCATCATTTGGTCGAGAATTGCCTTTATTTACTCGCTTATCGGTTTTTTGGCAGCATGGTTTTTTTATGTCTTCACCGGTGTTCAGATGTCAGAAATTGGATATAGTTACATTGGTTTCAATTATATCCTAACGGCCATTGGCATAGGGACTTTCTTTGTGATTCCTTCTGTTTTCTCGCTTTTCTGGGTTGTCATTTCGGTGCCGCTTCTGGCATTTTTCATCAGCTCGGGGAGTTATTTATTGGCACCGCTTCAGCTATCGGTGTACTCCTTCCCCTTCAATGTGGTGATGCTACTTTTGTTGTATATTTTTCGTGTAAGAGAGCGTTTTCACAACAAACCGGGTTTGGTTTTGGTGCAACAGAGCAGTCCCGAAAACAACCTGTACAGCCATGTCGTGAACCGACATCGGTTGGCACATTTAGGAAAAATTCCTGTTCATTTGCCTTTTTTTGGGATATGGAAAGTTACACAAGGCATCAATGGAAGTCATACCCATCAAGAGGCTTGGAAGTATGCCTGGGATTTTGAAATGACCGATGAAGACGGCAAAACTTTTACCAACGATGGCAACAAGCCCGAAGATTACTATTGTTTTGGCAAGCCCATTGTTGCTCCTGCTGATGGATACATAACGGTGGTAGAAGATGGCGTTTCTGACAACAACATCGGCGATATGAACCTGAACAACAATTGGGGAAACAGCGTCGTGATCCATCATGCTGAAGCTTTTTTTTCGCAAATGAGCCATCTTGGGAAAGGAAGTATTTTGGTTAAAAAAGGACAATACGTGCGAAAAGGCGAACAAATTGCAAGCTGTGGCAACTCGGGTCGCTCGCCTTTTCCACATTTGCATTTTCAGTTCCAAACGGCAGGCACCATCGGAGCTTCCACCTTAGATTATCCTTTTACAGCTTACTTAAAACAGGCCGATGAAAAGTTGTTTTTTGCGGCGGCACAGCCCCAAAACAATGACTTGGTCTCGAACAACCAAATTGTGGAGCTTTTGGACGAAGCCTTGCATTTTGTGCCGGGACAAATCGTTCGTTTCAAGCAGGAAGACAGTCTGGAGCCTGTTGAAACCGCTTGGAAAGTAGAAACCGACATCTACAACAACAGCTACTTCCTTTGTCAGCAAACCCATGCCAAAGCTTGGTTTGTACGTCAACCCGATTTATTTTATTTCACACATTTCGAAGGCACAAAAGATTGTTTGCTATATGATTTTTATTTGGCAGCCTACCAGCTGATTACAGGTTTTTCACCTGGATTGGTAATGCGCGAAGCCGTGACCAACGCACTTTATCCCAAGCCTGCTATGCGCTTGTTTCAAGATTTTATTGCGCCTTTTTATATGTTCTTGTCCATTGAATATACCTTGGTTCAAAAAAAATATTTTAACGATTTGACCAGCTCAAAAATACTGCTTCAAAGCCAAGTCAGCTTTAAGGTTTTGGGCAAAGAAACCCATCAAAGAAGCTACGAACTTGAGTTTGAAAACAACCGCTTGGAGCTGCTTAACCTCAGCTTCAACAACAAAAATACCATCCTAAAACGTGTATAGAATCCTCCTTTTTTTGTTGTTGCTTTTTTGTTGCGCAAGAAGCCCCTTAATAGGCCAATCCATTCCAGATGAGGTTTATAACGATAGCATCAGCTATCATTATTACCTCCAAGGCAATTGGAAAGCGGTGTTAAAAACCGGAAATGAGATGATGGCCAAAGGCTCCGATTATTATTTTCTGCGGATGCGGATGGGTATTGCGCAAATGGAGATGAACAAGCCCATTCAAGCAGAAAAGCATTTTCGCAGCGCGTTGGCACAAGCCCCGTCTGATGAAAATGCTCAAGTGTATTTACGCACAGCTTTGTTGGCAGAGCTGAAAACCTTAGAAGCAGGAAGTGTTTTGACTCAGATGAACCCAACTTTGCGCCGGCAACTTGGGTATAGCACAAAGTTTCGACCCGTTTCGGCACATATTGATTTGGGTTTTGTTGATAGAGGAAATTTTAAAGATTTAGATTACAAGTCATTAACAGGAAACAACTTACTCTTTGGTCAAGAACATTTTTACAACAACAATTGGTTTTCAGATGGAGGTTTTTATTTTCAAACAAAGCCACAATGGTTGTTTTATTTTGGAATACAACACATCCGCATTGATGCTGTGGATCGTTTTGCCACCTATGATAGCAGCTTAAAGCGCGATTCGATCGTGAGCAACAGCTTTGGAAAGGCCTATTATTATTCTCTTGACACCCTGCAAAAAGTCAGCAACTACAATCATGAATTGCAACAAAACGCGCTTTACCTCCAAGCCCAATGGTCGAGAAATAGCCGTTGGAGTATCGTTGCGGCAGTACAATTGGCTCGGGTAAAACGCAACTTTACCATTCCTGATATCAAAACAATGACGCGCCAAGACACCGCTTTTTACAATCAAACACAAGGTGTTGTTGACTACTTTAACAGCGAACTCAACCAATTAGTTTTCAGTGAGTTGGCGTGGAAAACCAACGATTATTCCCTTGCCTTGCACGGGCGGTACCATTTTGGCGCACTGAGTGCCACCGGCGGTTTTACCAAATCGAAAGTAAACGATACCAGCGTGTTACAATACAACTTGGGCTATCAATGGATGCCTTTTGGAAATGCGAGGTTCATTCAACAGTCGGAGTTGCTGTACTTGGTTGCAACAAAAGGCAACCACCTGGCCGGACGATTTTCATTGGCATGGCGACCCAGTCCCAAATGGCTTGTTGAAGCCGACTGGTTGGTGGGAACACTTAACAATATGAGTGAGCAAT
Source organism: Bacteroidota bacterium (assembly GCA_023396415.1). Lineage (GTDB taxonomy): Bacteria > Bacteroidota > Bacteroidia > Bacteroidales > F082 > JALNZU01. The sequence continues at coordinate 11,697 of JAEWWJ010000054.1, read as the reverse complement.
ACAGCTACATAGTGTATAACAATCCCGAACAAATAAGCTCGCGTTTTGAATCGTCGGTTGCCTATGTGGTCGGGCAACATTTGCAGTTGCAATTGCGTTTCAGGCAAATGAAAAGCAACCGTCGCTATGATTTTTTTTCTAACCAAACCGTTGGATTAGAAACCAAATATTATCAAACACAGTCAATTACTTTTATTGGAGGTATAAAATGGATTTTTTAAAAAAACTATGTTTTGTTGCATTTATATTTTTTGCACAACAGATTTACGCCCAAGACTTTGAGAAAACTTCAGCCGCGTTTCAAGCCTCTTACGAGGCCGAAAACAAAGGCGATTATTCAACGGCCATTCAGCAGATGACCTCTATTTACAAGGCCGGCAGCTACGAAGCCAATATCCGGTTGGGATGGCTTTACTATTCCTCAGGACGTTTTTCGGATGCCCTGCCCTACTACCAAAAAAGTATTGAAATCATGCCCATGTCGGTAGAGGCCCGCCTTGGATTGATAAATGCCGCCGCTGCTTTAGGCAATTGGGTTCTTGTGGAAAATCAATACATCGAAATTTTAAAGGTTGACCCGCTCAACACCACCGCCAACTATCGTTTGGGCCTTATCGCCTATGGAAAAGAAGACTATGGAACAGCCTTAAAACATTTTACTAAAGTGCTGAACCTCTATCCTTTTGATTACGATACCGTCGTAATTTTAGGTTGGACCAATCTAAAATTGGGCAAGCTGCGTGAAGCCAAAATTATGTTTCAAAAAACCTTACTCATCAAACCCAACGACAGCAGTGCACTCGAAGGCCTATCATTAATTCGATGATGGAAAATGGTAATGAGTGAATTGCGCTTATGCCAGCCCATTCCTGCCCTGAGAGCTAATCCATGGGAACCATTAACAATTAACAATTATTTTAGATCTTCTTGTATAGTTTTTTCTCAAAAGAGCCGTCGTTGGCTTTCGTAAACCCAATACTCAGAAGGTATTTGGCGTGTTGCGCGCTTGAACCATCGGCCAACAACTTGGTAATCCCTTGATGAATAAACTTATCATTGAGGTGAAGGTAAACAAATCGTCCATTCTTGAAATCGCGAAAGGCAGGAGCCACATAGTCCAGCGTAACCCTTAACGCTCCATCATTGTTTCTTTGACCCAGAAATAAACCTGCCACAGAGGTGTTGCGTAGCACGAAAAAACTGATGTCGGTTTCCTTGCTGTTGTAAGAGAAATGGGGGAAAAAATTTTGTATCTCGTGTTGATGAAAACTCAAAAACTTATTCAGGTATTGGTTGTCGGGCCTCACTTCGAGCAATTCAAAAACATCCTTTCGGCCAAATATTTTGGCGAGATAATAAATATCCACCACAACAATAAAAATATTTAAAGCACCCACCGGATAAGCCCCAATGATAAATCCATAGGTGGCAAACGCGGCAGCTCCAATGAGGTTTACCACTCTGAACTTTACAATTGACCCTAAAGTCATTGAAAAAGCAATAATTATTGAGGCGATATAACCAAGCCATTCCAACCAACTGAGGTTTGCAAGGGTTTCCATCATACGAAATAAAATAGGAAAAGAGTTGGTTGAAGCAATGCTGATTGCCCTCAACAAAACCACTGACCAACCCTTTTTAAATTTTTAAAACAATATATCTACTTCTATTATAATCAATTACATTGTAAGTTGAATTTTTGATTTCACCAACTGCGACAAAGTTTCATAAGTATGTTGATCCGGATAAATCGGATCTAAAAACTCTACACTCACTTTTTTCCATGGTCGTGGAAAGAAACTACCGCGCGGCAGCACTTCAAAAGCACCTTTAATGGAAACGGGCACGATGGGCACATTCAATTCGCGACTGAGGATGGCAAATGTTTTCTTGAAATCGCCCATATTGCCATTGAAAGTTCGTGTGCCTTCCGGGAAAATGATGATCTTTTTATTGTTTTTCAACACCTCTCCCATCTTCTGAATGGATTCCTTCAGGTTGTGATTCAAATCCATGACGATGATGTTGTTACGATTGGCTAAAAACTTGAGCCAGCGTTGTTTGATATGCTTTTCTTTAGCATAAAAATAGGTTTTCTTTGCTTGTTCGTAGTGAAGGTAGGAAGCCACATAAAGCCCATCGAAGAAACTCTGGTGATTAGGAGCCAAAATGCAAGGCCCATCAGGAATTTTCTCCATTCCGGTAGATTTGAAACGCAAATAGGTTTTGAAAAACACGCGAGAAGTCCAGAGTGCAATATTTCCTGTAATCCAAGAGGAAGGCAACTTGAGTGTCACTTTTTCATGAAGAATAGCCTTCCAGTTCACTTGTGTTTCTTCCATTTGGGTTTTGCGCGAAGCCACCCATTCGCTCAATGCCGCAACGTTAGCAAAATCAACCATTTCGTTGGGCTCGGGCGATGCGCCGAAGGTCTGTTGCAGATAAGCTTGGAAACTTACCTTATCCAATGAATCCATACTTAAATCCATTTCGAGATGGTGGTTAGGCCTTACTTTGCGACCCTTTTCCTTTTCGATGTAATCGGCTATCATCACAAAAACCGGATCAGTGCTGATGGGATTGTTTTCAGCAATTTCTTCGTGCTTTTCAATCAAATCGGTCAATTTAAACCGCTGCAACTTGCCCAATCGGGTGCGGGGTAGCTCTTGGTCGGTGAGATGAAAGCGCATAATTTTTTTGGAGGGCGATACTTTTTTGTTGAAAGGCTCAATAAGGCCGGTTTTGATGGCTGCCTGGTGATCGCTGCTATTGATGGCATCCAAAGCCGTTCGGTTGGGAACAATCATCGCGTGCAAATGATCTTCGTAAAAGAAGACGCCCAAATCAGCCACCAATGGCGATTTCAAAAGTTCCTCTTCCAACTCGTTAGGGTTCACGTTTTTGCCGTTCGACAAAACGATAATTTCTTTTTTACGACCGGTGATAAACAAATAGCCTTTTTCATCAAGATAGCCTAAGTCGCCGGTATAAAGCCAACCATCTTTCAGCACTTGAGCAGTTTCTTCGGGCCGGTTGAAATAGCCTTGCATGATGTTGTCGCCGGCAGCGGTAATTTCGCCATCAACAATACGGATACTGGTTCCGGGCATGGCTTCTCCGGGCGATCCAATCAACACCCTTCCAGGACGGGTAAAGGTAATCATGGGAGCAGCTTCGGTCATGCCATAACCTTCGAGCACTTCAAATCCAAGGGTTTGATAGTCGCGTCCAACCTCTGGATCGAGGGCTGCGCCGCCCGAAACAAGACTTTGAACCTCGCCACCGAGTTTCTTATGCACAGCACCAAACACCTTGCGCGAGAAGGCCTTCGACTGCAACTTATTGGCAACAGCAAACAACAGCTTTGCAACCGCACTTTGGTTGATCTTGTCCATGATGCCTTTGCGAATGGCGGCAAAAAGTCGCGGAACACCAATAATAATGGTGATGCGGTTGTTTTGCAAAGTAGCCATAATGTCGGAGGAAACCATAGATGGACTGATGGCAGTAGATGCGCCAACGTAAAGAGGGATAATCATGGTGCCCATCAACGGGAAAATGTGGTGCAAGGGTAAAAGGATCAGCACCCGCGAATCTTTGTTGTAAATTGGGATATGATTGGAAACTGCATCAATGTTTTGAAGCAGGTTCACAAAGCTTAGCATCACGCCCTTAGGGCTTCCGGTGGTGCCTGAAGTATAGATAAGTACAGCTGTAGATTCTTTTTCAACTTCCCGAAATTCCTTCTCAGAAGTAAACGCCAAAGCAGGCGTTTCATGCTCGTCAATGATCAGAAGCCGGGCGTTGCTTTGGGCTTCCTCTAAGGCTTTCAGCATCACTTCAAGCCGGTCTTTGGAGCAAAACACTACCTCGGGCTGGCAATCCTTAATGATGTAAGCTACCTCTTGAGTTGAAGCCATGAAATCAACAGGGACAGCGATAGCGCCATTTTGCCATGCACTGTAAAATGCTTGAATGTATCCAAACCTGTTTTCGGAAAAAACGATGACACGTGCGGCTTTGGTAACGCTGAACAGCCCTGCGAAATAATGGATGCCGGCAATAAGCTCAGCATAGCTGATTGATTTTTCAGCCGTATTTATAGCTGTTTTTGAACCGTGGTTTTTGAGCATAAATATTTGATTGTTTGGAGATAAGGAGTTTAATTTTGAAAAATGTCAGCTACGCAGCACAACTTTTGACCGGTTTTAATTGCAATAGACTTTCAGTGTTTAAGTTAACCATAGCAGGTTGCAAAGATACGACAAAACCAAAGGGACAAAGGGGGCAAAGCAATGATTTCTAACCAATAACTGTATCAAAACGATAAGAAAACGGTCTTTTGGGAGAAAAAATCCAAAAGACCATGTTTTAGTCAAAGGTCGCGAAAAAAAATAGAGGTTAAGGCAGTACATTGTAACTATGTGCAACAAAGAAATTCCTTACAAGACCCAACACAGGAAAGCTCTGTTGAGTTTTTATCATCATCAATGCCTTCGTGTGGGCTTTATCCTACAAAAGAATAAGACTTGTCCTACAAGGCTTTGTAGAACCGAGGCCTATTTTTGTTCAAAGTTTCGTTCGTGTGTGAAAATTTAACAATGAAATTAAATTATTATGAAAATACATAGAATATTATTGGTGGCATTGTTCACAATATTGTTTTTTACCACCTGCAAAAAGGAAGACGAAACTACGGATAAACCAACCATTCAGGTTTCGGGTATCGAGTTCACTCCCAACTTCTTCATTGACAATGAAAAAATAGTTGGAATTGATGCCGACATTGCAGCAACAACCATGCTAAAAGCGGGTGTCGATGTGGAGTTGAGTATGGCACAAAGTTGGCAAAACGCCTACAATGCCATCTTAAGCGGACCAAACAAAGCGCTTTTAACGGTAGCATATACCCCCGAACGCAAAGATCTTTTCAAGTGGGCCGGCCCTACAAGTCAAGGAATGTATGGAATATTTGAAAATGGAAACTCCGAATTTATCTTTCCGCTGCCTATTGAAGAATGCAAACTACTTCCATCTATTGCGGTTGTCACCAACTGGTTAGAAACAACAACCTTAGAGGATTTAGGTTTTACCAACTTGGTTTACTTCAACACCTACAGCGAAGCATTGGCTGCATTTATGAATAAGGAGACGCGATTTATTGCAAGCGATTTTTATCATTTAACATCGGCACTTCCACCGGGCTATTATTTGCCGAATGTTCATGCTGTAACACGCTACCGTACAGTTTATTATTACATCGCCTATTCAAAAGATGTAAGCAATACCATTATAAACAGCGTTCAGAATTCGATTGAAACTTTGATAAAAGATCAAAGTACGCTATCCATCGTGAATAAATACATCCCAGGCATGCCCGCTTCCTTTATGCCCGGAACTATCCAGTTATTTACCGAATTTTCACCACCCAACAGTTTTGGCACCGGTCATGGTACCGAAAGTAGAGTAGAAGGCTCCGCCGTTGATTTTTTGAATGAAATTCAAGCAAGAACCGGATATGTCAACAATATTAATCTGACCCTATGGAATGATGCTTATGAGATCGTACAATACCTGCCAAACAGTGCTGTATTTGCCACCGCCCGCACGCCCGAGCGTGAAAAAATGTTTCAGTGGGTTGAGCCAATCTCTCCAAACAGAACATATTTTTATACCCTGGCCAGTTCTGGATTGACTATCGAAACGCTTGAACAAGCAAAGGCACTTCAATCGGTTGGCACGCCCAATGGCTGGTTTTCACACGATTTTCTTATCAACAACAATTTCCCTAACATTGTAGCTACCGCGCTTACTAGCCCGGATGCATTTAATCAGTTGATAAATGGAGAAATCCAGGCCCTCCTGTTGCCGGATACGGATATGAAAGGTTTGGCTGATATGGCCGAAGTGCCAATGGGCGAATTCACTCAACATTTCAAAGCCTTAGATTCTGATAGTTATATCGCGTTTTCGCTAAACACACCGGCAACTACGGTTCAACAATGGCAAAACCATCTTAATGCCATGAAGTCCGATGGCACCTTTGAAACGATTTGGAACAAATGGTTCAATGGAATCCCGATGCCATAGAAAGCAACAAAAACACAGGAGCTGAAGGTTTCAAAAACAATTTTTGACTCCGATTTAAAAATGAAAAGGGTACTGATAGCCGACGATTCAGATTTTATGCTCGACAGGCTGGAACAGACGCTGTCGGGTGTAAAGGATGTGGAGTTGGTTGCTGTTTGCCGCAATGGAACAGATGCCCTGACAGCCATGCGAAATCTAAAACCCGATGTAGCCAGTCTTGACAACAAAATGCCCGGATTAAAAGGCGTTGAAGTTATTCGGAAAATCAGAAAAGTGGATAAAGAGATGAAGTTGATTCTACTTACTTTTTATGCTGATGCACACTACCGTGAACTAGCTATGAAAGCCGGCGCGGATTGTTTCCTTTCGAAAAGCGAAGATTTTGAGAAGATTCAGGAAGTCATCAAACAATGGATAAACAAATGATAATCAGCGACTATCGCAGTTTGGACAGTTAGACATTCAAAACATAACAAAACCTATTTTAAATTTATAAATGCTATCGAAATGAAAAAAATGAACGCGCTATTCGGCCTATTCCTGATCACAATGCTGGTTGTTGGTTGCAAAAAAGAGGAAACACCCAACTATACCGAACTGCTGCAAGGCACTTGGGTAAACACTATGGTGAATGAACAGCCCATTTTAACCGATGCAAGTTTTAGCATGGAATTTAAAGCTGACAATACAGAGCTGTATGCCATTGGTTTTCAATTGGATGAAAATAACAAAAGCTGGAAAGAAAACAACAACTACACCTACAGCCTCAGCGATAACCTGATCCATATTGATGGTACAGATGTGCTTGGAAACACCTTTCGAATGGTTTTTAATATACAATCCATTAACGAACAGTTGCTTACTTTTTCTGTTTCAACCTTCAAAGTGAATGGAGAGTCAATTCCCGACACTAAAATCTATACCTGTCAAAAAGTGGTGGATGATTTTAGCAGCGTCTTTACCGGGGTTTGGTACGGACGATGCACTACCGAAGGCGCTGCCGACAGCCTGTATCATTACTGGGAATATTTTGCCGATGGCACTTACAACTACTATTACCAAAACGAAAATAGCGCGTGGATCAAGAAGTTAGACAACGAAGGACAATATTTTTTGTATGGTCATTTGATGGCAAGCAATTATTCGCACGACCTGCTCAGCGGTGGCACAGGCCTGGCTTTCGAGTGCTGGAACTTTACCTTGGGAGGAAACACTATGGAATGGAAAGGTTTGAGAGAGAACAACATCACCATTACATATAAAATGGAGAAAGTGGCATCGCCTCCCCCAACGCTGAAATAATCGCCTTCATTATCTCTGGTGGGTTTGGACATATTTACCCAAAAGGTAAAGCTTAGAATTGGCTGCCATCGCAGTGCTTTAGGCTCAGTTGAGTCTCATCGAAAAAACAATTAGTGTTGCTTAATCTTCATACATCCTAAGTCTGTTTTTTGTGGCAATCAACTCATTTTGAAGATTTTTTATTTTTTCCAACAGATTAAAAACGGTTTCAATGCCTTCCAAATTAATGTTTAGTTCGTGGTGCATGCGGATCATTTTTTCAATGTCGCTTGTTTTGTCTTTATGTACAAAGTAGGCTTGTTCAATCGTTACGATTTCAATTAACCCAAACTCATTCATTTTTGTAAAGAATGACATTTCAACCTTATAAACGGCACACAATTGACTGATTGGAATAAAGTTTTTTATGTTCATGCTCCTCTTAATTTAGCGAGTTGATTAAATAATTCCTTTTCCTTATCTGTAATATTTTTGGGCAGCACCACGTTGTAGGTGATATAGAGGTCGCCAAATTCACCTTCTTTTTTGTAAACCGGGAAGCCTTTTCCTTTCAATTTCACTTTTGTTCCATTTTGTGTTTCGGGTTTTACTTTCAGCTTTACCTTGCCATCAAAAGTATCTATGGCAATTTCTCCACCCAGTATTGCGGTGTACAAATCAATGTCCACAGTGGTAAAAAGATGGTCATTGTCGCGCTTAAATTTCGTCTGATTACCAATAGAAAATTGAATAAATAAGTCGCCATTCGGGCCGCCGTTTACACCTTCACCTCCTTGTCCGTTAATTTTTATTGTTTGTCCGTTTTGAACTCCTGCCGGAATGGTAAGTCGAATATTTTTTCCATTAATGGTTAAAGTGCGTTTATGCGTTTTGTAAACATCTTTTATATCGAGCTGTAGTTCAGCATTATAGTCTTGGCCTCGAAAGCCTATATTGCTGCTTCGTCTTCGACCACCTCCAAACACAGATTCAAAAAAGTCGGAATAATCTCTATCTGAAAAATCGGATGAGGACTGTCTTTGATACCCGCTTTGGGATTGTTGTTGCTGTTTTGCTTTTTCAAACTCATCTGCATGCTTCCAATCCTTCCCATACTTGTCATATTTCTTGCGATTTTCGGCATTGCTCAGCACTTCGTTGGCTTCGTTTACCTCTTTAAATCTTTTCTCCGCTTCTTTGTCATCGGGGTTCAAATCAGGATGGTGTTTACGGGCCAATTTCCGATAAGCTTTTTTAATGTCGCTTTCGGTGGCACTTTTTTTAATCCCAAGTATTTTATAATAATCTATAAATGCCATTTTAATGATGTTGTTTGGTGTTGCTTAACGGAAAGTTCTTTTTGTCAAATCTCTATCAGTATGATCAATTGTCAAAATATCAATTTGAGATGTATTCAGCGATTGCCTGAAAGTCGTCTTTTGCTTGAAATATCCAACTTATTCCAACCATTTTTCAATCTCATTTTCCATTTCATCTTCAGGTATTACTTCTTCATTTTCTGATTGTTTATTTTCTGATTCAATCTTTTCAATTCAGATTAACCTTTCTACCAACTCGTCAATAGAAAAGTCTTCCGAAAGTTTCTCAATCTGCTCTTTAAGGCTTGTTTTTGTCAGCATAGTATTCATTTTTTATTTAGTCCAAAGATACTAAGTACATAACAAAAATGATAAAAAAAGAGTCAGGAATTGAATTCGGCATATCAAAACAAGATTTAGCCTGATTCACTGGATTTAAAATTTCAATTTACTGTGTTTATTTCTTTTCTAACTATCGCTCTGCTTCATGCGAAAGCGGAACAAAACGTGCGCTTAAATCAGGGTCGGCCATATCTTTATCAAGCGGAAACATTGGGCGATCAATTCTTTTGTAAGGTAGCCGTTGCAAGTCCTGATCCACGCCGCCGGGTGTGAGTGCCATGATCCAATCGCCACGCATATCATACAATTCCGGAACCAGGTAACCGATTTTTACGACCAAAATATCCGTTTCGCGCGGATTCAGCCCTAAGTTCGAGAAATCGGCTTCGTAGTGGTAGGGTTTGCGTTTTTTGGTAACAATAACTTGCACGCTGCCCACGCGAACTACTACCTCGGTTTCCGCGTTTTTGTCGCCATGGCGGATGGCTTCTACAATGCCTTTCAGCTTTATGGGACCTTCGTATCTATTGTCAATTTCGGCTCCGGCAACGGCTTCTACCTTACCACCTACGCCAGCTTCAATGGCTTTTTCAACAAAAGTAGGCCCAGGAATTGAGGCGTAAATCAAGGAAGGACCATCTTGTTTTTGGAAAGCCTTATTTTCCAGAATCCGCTTTAAAGTCCAGGTGACATCGCCTGCGCCACCGGCTGTAGGATTGTCGCCCATATCGCTGATGATAAAGGGCTTTTTATTGCTACTGATAGCCATTTCTAAGCTTTTATCTAAGCTGGCCACGGGAGCTACGAACTCAAATTTTTCACGCACATCCCAGAAGTGTTGTGCCAGGGTTTCTGCCGACTGTTTTACCTGTCGCTTATCATCGCCGGTAACCATGACCACCGCTTTGTTACGAGGCTCATCCGCCCAGGCGTAGCCCACCCAAATAGCGGCATCCAGCACGCCTTCTTGTTTTGTAATCGGGTCAACCATAGCGTATAAGCTTTTTGCCGGCTCGATACGTGTGCTGGTTTTTTCGCCCGGCAGCAGGATGGGAATTGGAATCCATGCTTTGTAAGCAGGCTTGCCTTTTCCGGATTCTAAACGGTCGAGCAGGTTTACCAACGTACGTTTTTTCGACTCAATGGCATCTTCGTGTGGCGCCAGGCGGTAGCAGGTAATCAAGTCCGACTGATGGGCCAGCCGCCAGGATACGTTTCCATGCAAATCCATGGAGGTAGAAATCAGCGCATCTTTACCAACAACCTCTCTAACACGCTGAATCATATCTCCTTCAGGGTCGTCAAGTCCAACCACGCTCATGGCGCCGTGTATGTCGAAGAAAACGCCATCGTAAGGCAGGTTTTCTCTGAGCAATTGTAGCATTTCTGCCATCAGCATATCGTAGGCTTCGCGGGTAACAATTCCGCCGGGAATGGCATGGCCATGCATAGCCGGAAAGTACTGTGCCCGTTGTCGTGTGACAGAATCTTCATCTAAAAACGGATAGTACGAGAATACTTCTTTGCCACGGCGCGTACGGAAAGCATCGGCATGGCTTTGAGCAGGCGAAAAGGTGCTGCTCTCGATGGCCAGTCCGGCAATGGCAATGCGCGGTTTATGTGATGATTTTTCTTTTGGCGATTGGCAGGCCAATAAGCCGGCAAGGATTAGGGATGTGATGAGTAATTGACTGAATTTCATGATATATAATTTGGTTTTACGCCTTAAAGATGCACTATTTTCTGTTCATAATTTTATTTGAATTAAATTGCAAATTAAATACAATTAAAAATAAACGTACAAATAACACAATTTAGGCTTTTCTCACAAATTCCGATTTCAAAGCCATAGAACCAAAGCCATCAATTTTGCAGTCTATATTATGATCGCCTTCTACTAAACGAATATTTTTCACCTTTGTGCCGGCTTTGATGGGTTTTGGCGCACCTTTTACCGGCAAACTTTTAATGATTATGACCGCATCGCCATTCGCCAATTCATTGCCGTTGGCGTCGAGCACTTTTGTGCCAGCTTCTTCTATTTTTTCGTTAGGATTCCACTCATTGCCACATTCCGGACAGGCATATAATTCGTTTCCAATTGAATAGCCAAAAGGGGAAGTGCATTGGGGACAGGGTTTCATTTCGTTTGACATACTTACTAAATTATCAAGTGCTTAATATTATGTTTTGGCAAATACCAAAGTACTTATTCAACATTTCAAAATAGTGTTTAAACCTTTAACAGGCTTCAAATATACGCCTTTTATCCGTAATACGCTTTTGCATGAAAATTGAGTGAAGAAATGAGCTGGTCTAATTAAACTGGACAGAAATATTTACTTTTAAAAATAATTTCTGATCTATGAAAGAGAACCGTCGTAAATTTAGTTCATTCTTTAAGGCTGAGGTAGCCCTTGAAGCGGTCAAAGGCATGCAAACAATTTCAGAGATAGCCCATCACTATGAGCTTCATCCTGTGCAAGTTTCACAATGGAAAAAAGAGTTTATCGAACACTCAGCCGAAGTTTTTGAGGGTGATCGTAAACAAAAGGAAGAGCTGGAACGTCTTAGAAATGAGCGAGATCAACTCTACAGGCATATCGGCGAATTGAAAGTTGAGAATGACTGGTTTAAAAAAAAATTGCTGTAATGAGTGTACAAG
>JAEWWJ010000115.1 GCA_023396415.1 Bacteroidota bacterium | reverse complement strand
CCACCTACCTTATGGGAACCTACGGTCTGCATACGCACTATCAAAATAAAACAGTTGAAGGCCGCTTCAACTTTTATGGACAAGGTGGCAAAAGCCAAAAAGGAAAAACAATAAAAGCCTATTTGATAACAGCTGAAGGCGCCTATACCTTTAAAAAATGGAGGTTTGGCACGGGAGTAGATGTGTTGAGCGGCCACGATGCCACAAAAAAAGAAACCGATTACACCCAAGTTGAGCACAACTTCGATTTGCTTTACGGCATTCGATATTTACGCTACGGACTTATCAATCAATATGTTGTGTCATCAAGCACTCTTGGAGGCGGCCTCATTGACGTGTATCCCAAAGTACAGTTTAGCCCCAACGAGAAAAATAAAATCACAGCCGACTACCATTTTTTCAGCTTACAACAACCCGTAAAAAACCCACTTACCAGCGGAGCTCACCTCGAAGGCGCGCTGGGATCGGAGCTTGATGTGGTTTGGAACAGGCAAATTTCAAAAGAGCTGAGCTTGAACATTGGTTTTGCTTACTATTTCACCAACGACACTTATTCACAAGTGAAACAAATTGTATCCGACCCTGTCGGTGTTCCCTATTTTGGTTGGATGATGCTCAGCTATAAACCCACTATCTTCAGTAAGGAATAACCATTCACTCCTTCAATTACACCTATGGATGAAGTTAAAAAGATAACCATTGAAGCGTATGATTATCCATTGCCGGAGCATCGCATTGCGCGCTATCCATTGGCTCAGCGCGACCAATCGAAGCTTTTGCTACAGATTGGCGATCACCTGAGTCAGGCTGTATTTTCGCAAATCGGAAACTTTTTGCCGCAAAACAGCCTGCTGATCACCAATGAAACAAAGGTGATCAAGGCCCGCTTACTTTTCAAAAAAGAAGGAGGAGCCGCTATTGAAGTTTTTTGTCTTGAGCCACAAAATGGTCATTTAAATGATTCCCTACAAGGCGCAACAGCCTCTCCGGTGGTTTGGAAATGCTTTGTAGGAAATTCAAAACGATGGAAATCAGGTCAATTGAAATTAGAAGTTGTGATTCAAGGCCAACGGCTCGAGCTCATTGCCGAAAGAGTAGCACAAACCAACGATCACTCTTTGGTGCAATTTTCATGGAACAACCCAACGCTGGATTTTAGCGACTTATTGGCCCATTTCGGCGAACTGCCCCTTCCCCCCTATTTGAATCGCAAAGCCGAAAAAAGCGACCTAGAAAGATACCAAACGGTGTTTGCCAAAAACGAAGGTTCGGTGGCGGCACCCACCGCAGGGCTTCATTTCAGCGCTGATCTGGTGGCTACTTTAAAAGCGCAAGGGGTTCAATTCGAGAAACTTACTTTACACGTTGGGGCCGGAACTTTCAAACCCGTTGCTACAGACACCATCGGAAACCACGCCATGCACGCCGAAAGTTTTTTCGTAGCCCGCGAGCTCATCGTGCAATTGATCAATCATATCGGAAAACCGATCATTCCTGTTGGGACAACCAGCATGAGAACCCTTGAAAGTTTGTATTGGTTGGGCGTAAGTTTGATGAAAAATTCTTCGCCGCAGCCTCCACTTGATTTGTTGCAATGGACAGCCTACCATACGCCAAACGAAAGCCAACCAAGTGCAGCATTGGCTTTAACAGAGCTGCTTAAATATATCAGCAACAACAATTTAAGTGGAATTTCAGCCTCAACAGCCTTGATGATTGCACCGGGCTATCGCTTTCGGGTGGCCACAGGCTTGATCACCAATTTTCATCAGCCTAAAAGCACGCTGTTACTCCTTGTGGCCGCCCTCATCGGTAAAAGATGGCAAACGGCTTACCAATATGCTTTGGACAATGATTTCAGGTTTTTGAGTTATGGGGATGGCTGCTTAATGCTTCCGGAGCAAATTTGAAATTGCCTTTTTTGCTAATAATCAATATTGGGTTGCACAACGTATTCTGAACTGTTCAACTCAAAAGCAATCAAATTGCCATAGCCGATTCTATCGGTCATGTACACCCCATTGTCAAGGTCAATGAAGTTATAACTATTTGATTTAATAACATGATGCATAAACTCAATGTCAACGGGTGTATGTCCGTGAATGACTTTTTTGTTTCTTATTTTGCCGGGAATGACCACAAATTCCTTTGTCCAAAGCATGGCAAAAGGATCGGTTAATGGATCTTCAATTTTGAAATTTAAGCCTGCATGAACCAAAATATGTTGCTCGGTTTCCAGATAAAGCTGGGTTTTGCGCATCCATTCAATATAGAAAGCCGGAATTTCAGAGGCAAAATCAACATTAAAACTTTGGAGTGTTTCTTTACCGCCGTGCAGCTCCCAAACCTTTTGCGTTTTTGTTTTCAACGACAGTCCAAATATTTTCTTTTTCTTTTTATCCACTTCCCACGCCTTGATGCAGTATTCCTCATGGTTTCCCATGAGCAACTTGATGGAATATTCTTCCTTTTGCAGCTGCATAATATAATCCATTACCCCTTTGCTGTCGGGGCCACGATCAATATAATCTCCCAAAAAAATCAACTCATCCGACCGTTTGGGCCGAACGTGTTTTTCAATCAGGCTGCGTAGTGTTTTGCTGCAACCATGAATGTCGGGTATGACCCATCTTTTGTAGTGCATTAGCTTGGTTTTCGATGGTTAAAGGAGCAAAGATAGCAAAACCGCCATCAACTTTTTGAGGATAAAGCTCCTTAGATAATAAAAAAGCGGGATTGTCTTGTTGAGGTCATCCCGCTTTTCATTGTTACTTTATTTTTTCTTGCCTTGATTGGCAACGGCCTCCATCAACTTGCGTATTTCTTCGGGGTCGCCGAGAAAATAGTCATTTTTAAGATTCATATCGTCATCAAATTCAAACACATAAGGCACACCTGTTGGGATGTTGAAGGCCAAGATGGCTTCTTCACTCATGCCTTTTAAGTGCATTACCATAGCACGCAGACTGTTGCCATGGGCTGCAACAAGAATTTCACCATGCTTTTCCAACGAAGGCTTGATATCGCTGTTCCAATAAGGTATCATGCGTTCAATCACCTCTTTAAGAGATTCGGTTAGGGGTAAATCAGCGGGGTCAACATCTGCATAACGTGCATCTTTTTGTGGATTACGCTCGTCGTCTAAAGCAAGAGGTTGAGGTGGCACATCGAAACTACGACGCCAAAGCAACACTTGTTCATCGCCATATTTTGCGGCTGTTTCAGCTTTGTTGAGGCCTTGCAATTGACCATAATGTTTTTCGTTCAAACGCCATGATTTAACTTCGGGGATGTACATCAAATCCATTTCTTCGAGCACCAACCACAATGTTTTAATTGCACGGGTGAGGTAAGAGGTGTAAGCCATTTTAAAATGGAATCCTTTTTCTTTAAGGATTTTTCCCCCTTTGCGGGCTTCTTCAACCCCCGTTTCCGAAAGCTGAACATCTGTCCAACCAGTAAACACATTCAGCTTGTTCCATGTACTTTCTCCATGTCGAATCAAAACCAATCTTTTCATTTTCACACTAATTTATTATTAAACAATGATTTAACCTACAATTAGAATTTGTCACATTTTTTGCAAATTTAACGATTTTAGTCCAATGGCTTGTTATTTTTGCAGAATGAAATCTACCACTATACCCGCCTTCTTGAGGTTGTTTTATCCCTCGTTGCTTTGGCAGATGCCTGCCGGCAAGAAGCGGCTTTTTTTAACTTTTGACGATGGGCCTCACCCGCAGATAACGCTGAAGGTGTTGTCTATGCTTGAAAAATATGATGCCAAAGCAACTTTCTTTTGTGTGGGTGAAAACGTGACAAAACACCCAGAAACCTATCGGCAAATAATAAATCAGGGGCATTTGACAGGCAACCACAGTTTTAACCACAAAAATGGCTGGAAAACACCCTTAAAGGCATATTATAAGAACGTGAATCTTGCCCGTCAACACATTGATTCTGAATGGTTCAGACCACCTTACGGACGTATTTCACCCGCGGCCATTCAAACCCTCAAAAAGGAATACAAAATTGTGATGTGGACCGTTTTAAGCTATGATTTTGACAAAGACACCTCCATTGATCAATGCAAAGCCAACGTTTTAGATCATTTGAGCGATGGTGCCATCATTGTTTTTCACGACAGCCGCAAAGCAGAAAAAAATATGCTGCCAGCGCTGGAAGCCACTTTAACTGAAGGTACCCGACTGGGTTATACTTTCGCGCGCTTAGATGAATGATGCCTTTCATCTACAATGGATTAAAAAAAAGAGCTGAATAAAAATCATTCAGCTCTTTTTTTAAGTTAAAGTTTCGCTTTTATAAAGCGTTTCTTGAACCTGTAACGTGCCAAATAGAGCAGATGGTACATGGCAGGCACCACCACCAAAGTAAGGAAAGTGGCAAAACTCAATCCGAAGATGACCGTCCATGACATGGGCCCCCAGAACAAGGCATTGTCGCCTCCAAAATAGATATCGGGTTTGAAGTTTTCAAAAAAGCCTATAAAATCAATGTTTAATCCAATGGCCAAGGGCACCAAACCCAAAACGGTGGTGATGGCCGTGAGCAACACAGGACGTAAACGTGTTTTTCCGGCCTGCATCACAAGCTCGATGGAGTCTTTTTCGGGTAAATCGCCGGAAGGATCAATGCCCAATTCGATTTTACGGTTGAGCTTCAGCAGGCTGATATAATCAATCAACACAATTCCATTGTTGACCACCACCCCTGCCAACGACACAATGCCGATTCCGGTCATGATCACAACAAAGTCCATGCTAAAGGTAGCCAAACCTCCAAAAACACCAATTGTACTAAACAAAACCGTGCTCAAGATAATTAATGGCTTAATGACAGAATTGAACTGAGAAACCAGAATCAAAACAATGATGGCTACGGCAATGAGCAATGCGTTGATTAAAAATCCCATGGATTCAGCTTGCTCCTGTTGTTCGCCGGTAAAGGCGTAACGGTAGCCGTCGGGCATGTCAATGGAGGCCAGTATGGGTTTCAATTTGTTGTTGATTTCAGTGGCATTATAACCTTCAAGAACGTTTGACGATATGGTAATCACCCGATTACGGTCAATGCGCGAAACCGATCCATAGGTAGAGCTGAGCGAAACAGTGGCCACCGATGAAATAGGAACCGAAACAATTTTACCACTTGCTTGATCGCGGAAAGTGATATTTTGGTTCATTAATGAGGCAATATTGTTGCGAAAATCATCCTGCATTCGCAGTTGAATAGGATACTCGTCTTCGCCTACTTTGTATTGCGATATTTCTGAACCAAACAAAGCTGTGCGGATGGTATTCCCGATTTGACCGGTGGACAAGCCAAACCTTCGTGCCCTATCGCGATCAATGTTCACATTAATCTCCGGTTTTCCAAGGTCAAGGTCAATTTGCAAGGCTTCAATTCCCGGAATAACAGCGTTTTGAATGGCATTGATCACTGTATCTGAAACAGCGATAAGCTTATCTAAATCACGTCCGCTCACCTCAATATTGATTGCTTTTCCAACCGGTGGACCTTCGTTTTGCTTTTCTAAAGTAATCACTGTTCCGGGATATTTTCCCTTCACTCCCAGCGCCAGCTCTTTCATAATATTGATTGTACTCACACCTCCACGATCCTGAAAGTCAACAAAACTAACGGTTACAAGACCTTTATTGGGTGCGCCGCCCCTACCGCTAAATCCGGTATTTGCACCCACGGCGCCTGTTCCTACGTTGGTAAGCACCGATTTAACTATCCCTTTGTAGGGTATTAAAAGCTCATTGACATGGATTTCGAGATTTTTAATCACTGAATCGGTTGCGGTGATATCCGTTCCAAGGGGCAGTTCAGCCAGAATGTTGACAAATTTTGGATCGGAAGAAGGGAAAAACACCACAGTTGGTTTAGTTCCAAAATAAAATCCTATGGATAAAATCATCAACAAAAAAGTTCCGATCACCACCCAAAGAGAGTTTTTACCCCTAAGGGCAATGTCAAGGGTAAACAAATACATCCGCTCAAGCCATACCAGAAACACATTCTGAAACCATCGTGCCAGACTATTCAAAAACAACACATTAGAAACGCCAATTAAAGCAAAGATAAGCAGTAAAGTGCCAAAGGTGTTGTTGCCGAAAATGTAAAAAATGATGGCAACAAAGGTCATTGTGCCGGCTGCGATCCAAGTTTTTTTGGCATCGGGCCGTTCGTTGGGATCTTCATTTTTAAAGAAAGCCTGCATAATTACGGGCACCAAAACCAAGGCCGTAAACAATGATGCTGTCAGCACAATAATGAGCGTCAAGGGAAGGAATTTCATAAACTCGCCCACGATGGCATCCCAAAAAAGGAGTGGAAAAAAGGCAGCCAAAGTTGTTGCAGTAGATGAGATGATTGGAATGGCAATTTCACCCACGGCAAGGCGCGCCGCCTTACCTATTTTATATCCCATATCCACGAAACGATGCACATTTTCAACCACCACAATGGTGTTATCAACCAACATTCCCAAGGCTAAGATGAGCGAAAACAACACAATCATATTGAGCTGAAAGCCCATCAGACCCATTACCATGAAGGAAATCAACATAGAGAGCGGGATTGAGATTCCCACGAACAAAGCATTGCGGGTGCCCAAGAAAAAGAAAAGCACAAACACTACAAAGATCACTCCCATGATCATGCTGTTCTCTAAGTTGGTGAGCTGCAACTTGATTTGTTCAGACTGGTCGTTGGTAATGGTAATGCGCAAATCGTTGGGAATTGCATTGTCGGAACGAGATTTATCCAAGAGCGTAAAAATTTTAGCGGTGGCATCTAAAAGATTTTCTCCACCTTTTTTTATCACTTGGAGCGAAACCACAGGCTGATCATCGAGGCGGGCAAAGCTGGTGGGTTCTTCAAAACCGAACACTACATTGGCCACATCGCGCAGATAGACAATCCTTTGGTCTTCATGCTTCACGATAATATCTTCAATTTCCTTTATCGAAGTAAACTCGCCTGCTATACGAACCGACCGTCGGGTGCTGCCCGATTTGAGTTCACCGCCTGAGACGGACATGTTTTCGTTGCGAATGGCAGCGTCAATATCATTGAAGCTCAATTGATAGGCATCGAGCTTGTGTTGATCAACATTGACTTTCACCTCTTTTTCAGTGATACCGGTGATCTCGACTTTAGATATTTCGGTGTAGGTTTCTATTTCCTCTTCAAGATATTCGGCAAAGTTTTTCAACTCATTCACGCTGTAATCGCCCGAAAGGTTAATATTGATGATCGGAAACTCAGAAAAGTCAATGTCAGTAACCATAGGATCATCCAACATATTGTCGGGCAAATTCTTCTTTGCCTTATCCACCGCATCTTTCACATCCTGCAGCGCAGCTTTGATATCCACATTGGTGTTAAACTCAACAAAAATATTGGACACGTCCTGGCTGGAGAGTGAAGTCATTTTTTTGATTCCCGTCACCGATTCAATTTCCTTTTCCAGCTCGCGGGTGATGAGGTTTTCCATATCGAGCGGTGGGTTGCCGGGATAGATGGTTTGCACCATTACCGTGGGAATCACAATTTCGGGGAAAAGCTCTTTGGGCATGTTGCGGTAAGAGAAAAACCCAAACACGCCAAGGATGATAATCGCCAAAAAAATAGTGTTGGTATTCTTGAGTGCCCATGTCGTCAGGGAAAAATCCCTGATTTTCATTTCGGGCTTATTTTCATTCATTTGTTCCATTGATAGGGATTTTTTAGTTCATTTTTTTAACAAAAGAACCATCACTCACGCGGTTGAAACCTTCGGTGATGATGATGTCATCCACCGTCAATCCCGAATCAATGCGGGTAGTTTCGAGATAGGTTCTACCTGGAACGATGTATTTTTTCTTGGCAACAAGTTCGCCGGATTGCTCAACAGCCACATACAAATACTTTCCTTTCAAATCTTCGCGAATCACTTTTGAAGGCACCACAATGCTATTTTCAGCAGTAAAATCATTGATGTTTACAACGGCAACCATATTCGGTTTCAGGATATTTTCTCCATTTTCCAACAGCAATTCCACTTCAAAACTTCGGTTGTTTTTGTTCACCACATTGCCTACGCGGTTGATGACGACCTCTTTTTTATAATCGGGATAAGAAGGCAAGGTAAGAATAACCGAATCGCCTTTTTTAACATTGGAGATATAGCGTTCGGAAACATCGGCTTTTACATACATTTTCCCGAGGTTAACAAGATGAATAATCGGAGAACCGGGCATGGCCAATTCACCTTTCTTTTGGTTCACTTTCTCCACAAAGCCATCAAAAGGTGCTGTTATGATAGCCATATCTAACTGTGCTTTAAGCGTTTCCAAACGGTTTTGAAGACTGGTTCTTTTGTTTGATGCCTCGAGATATTGCAACTCTGAGCCAATTTTTTGTTTCCAAAGGCGTTCCTGTCTTTCAAAAATCTCTGTTGCCAGCTTGAGTGAGGTTTCGACTTCTTGAATGGTACGTTCAGTTACTTCGGTGTTCAAACGCACCAGAACTTTACCTTTCGACACACGTTCGCCTTCTTTTACGGTTAATTCTTTAATTTGACCAGCGGTTTCCGGCGAAATGATGGCTTCTTGAACAGCAACAACTGTTCCGCCGGCATCAAAATAATGGTTAAAAGTAGTTAATGCTAACGATGCTGTTGCAATAGGAATACGGTTTACTACGCCATTGCTTCCCTGCTCGGATTGAAGTTTTTCTTGCAGGCGCTCGATTTTTTGGTTGAGTTCGGTTTGCTGTTGGCGATAGGCATCCAATTGACCATTGAGATCTTTTGGCGACCCATCGGAGTTGCCGCATGAAGTGAAAAATACAGCTGCCACGGCGAAGAGAAAAGTGTTTATGTGTTTCATTTTTAGATATTTATTCATTGCTTATAAAATCGGGATAATAGTTTTCTATGTATTGGTGTCCTTTTTCGGAAATCACTCCATATAAGTGGTATTTGAAAATTTCCAGCAAAAAGCTGTTGGAGTGAATTTCATCGGTAGTAATGATATCAGTATGTGCAAGGTATTCGATTCTAATAACATACAATTTTGCAATCACTTGCTCATCGAAATTCTGACGGTAATAACCTTCAGCTTTTCCTTGTTTTAAATTGGCCAAAGTTGATTCGAACATGGCATGGCGATGCAGTTCAACAGCTTTGCGATAGATGGCCGGATAGAAACGCTCTAAGTCAAATTCGAAACCCGGATTGTGTTTACGGATGATGTCATTCACCAAAGAATGCACTTTAAACATCTGATCAATGGCATTCATGCCTTCAATATTCAGACTTTTAAAATTGCAACCTCTGATACTGTTCAAGTGCATGACCGCTTTCTCGACCAAGTCGGACTTGTCGGTAAAATGTTGATACAAAGTCTTTTTCGAAACGCCCATTTGACGTGCCAGCTCTTCCATGCTCATGCTTTTAATGCCATAGCGTAGGAAAAGTTGCGCAGTTTTTTGGATAATTTCGATAGCTTTTGGGTCCATGATTGCTTGTTTAGTTATTCGCTTTTGGTTAAAAGTGTTTCCATGGCCACACTTTTGTTGAGCAGATTAAGGGCTGCATTGATGTATTGCGACTGGGCAGTAATGTATTGATTGTGTGTGTTCAACAAATCGAGACTTCCGGCAATTCCTTCGGTGTATTTGATGCCGGTGCGGCGAAAAATCTTCTCAGCCAAGTCTTTACTCGAACGTGTGTTTTGATAGGTTGAAATGGCCGTGTTGAGCTCATCTCTGGTAGTGCGGAACTGTAGATTGAGGTTGGTAGAAAGCATTTCTTCGGCTACTTTTGTTTTTTCCACCTGAAAGGAAGCCTGCTTCACTTTGCTCAAACGTTCGCCACTACTGAATATTGGGATGTTCATGGTTACGCCCCAAACTGAGCTGCTGTACCATTTTCCCTGCCCGTCGAAAAAGTTCCACGCCTGCCGCTGGGCCTGCGTTTGATAATTCAAAAAAGCAGAAACCGTCGGTAAAAAGGCGCTTTTTTCGAGCTTAAGCTGCAAAAGTGCCAAATCTTGTTGATTTTTTAACAGTTGAAAATCAATGTTCGATTGCAAGCTAAACTGTTTGCTGAGCAGTTGCTCGCCGGCCAATTTTTCGGTGAGTGATGCCAGCGTTTCGGTGAGGCGAAGCGTGGCATTATTGTCCATTCCCAATTGATATTTGAGCAGCGAAAATGCGCTGCTTAACTGGTTTACAAGGTTGGCCCGACTCACTTCAAGGTCGGCCATGAGTAAATAGAGTTGATCGTAATCGGTTTCTTCAGAAAAACCATTTTCAACAATGATACGGGTTTGCTCGGCCAGTTTTCCTGTGATGGCAATGGTTGAATCAACCACCCTGATACCTTCCTGTGAGGCCAACACCAAAAAATATGCTTCGGAAACTGCTTTTTTTACTTCGGTTTCGGTTTTGAAATACGTTTTCTTACTTTGTAATAGGAAAGCTTTAGAAGCTTGTAAGCCAACAAGGTAGCTTCCGCTAAAAATCAATTGATTGAGTGTGGCACCTAAACTTCCGCTGTAACGCGTACCAAATTGCACCTCGATGTCTTTGCCTTCTTGACCAAAAAAATCGCCCGGCACCAACTGAACCGGAAGTCCGATATTATCGTTGTAGCCAATGTTGGCGCTGGCTTGAGGCAAACCTGTGGCCACCTGTTCACGTACTTTGGATTGGGCTGTTTCGATGTCAATGGCAGCATTACGCAATTCGTAATTGTGCTTTGAAGCATATGCGCGGGCTTGATCAAGACTCAAATCAACCACCTGCTGCGACCACAAAGGCATGGACAACCACGACAGACTGATTAAAAATATGATCTTTTTAAATTGAAACATTTGATTTTATTTATTAATGAGAGTTTGGTTTTATTTTTAAAATGGCGGCAAAAGTATGGTTTCTAAACAGTGGGAAACGTTTATTGTTCTAAAAGTTTCCTTAGTTTTGGTTAAAGGATGTTAAGGGAATAGGAAAAAAATCTAATCGGGTAATAAAACACCCCTTTTGAGTCATTTTGAAGGCTTTTTGGCGAAAAATCCTGTTTTAAACCGGTCTTTTGTTACCGAAAACGTTTGAAATTTCACAATTGTTCAGTTAGCATAGCCCAAGAATCAACTTTTGAAAGCTTGCCAATGGCCAACAAAATGTATGTAACTTGCACGCAAAAATGTATTCAAACATGATCCCTCATAAAATAATCAGGATTATAAAGTCGCTGCCCTATTTTGACTTTCTAAACCAAAAAGTAGTTTTAATAAGCATCGCTTTATTATTATCAAGTTGTTTTACTATTGCACAAAATGCAGAAGAACAACAACTTAATATGAAGGTTTTGTTTGATAAAACAAACCTCAACACTGGCGGTTGTTTCAGGATTCCCGCATTGGCCACGGCACCAAATGGTGATTTAATTGCCGCCATTGATGAGCGAGTGAATGATTGCGCCGATTTGAAAGGCAACACCGACATCAATATTGTGATCAGACGCAGCCTCGACAACGGAGAAACTTGGTCGGCCATTGAAACTGTGGTGGATTATCCTTTAGGTCAGTCGGCCTCCGATCCCAGTATAATCGTGGACAAAGAAACAGCTGTGATTTTCCTCTTCTTCAACTATATGGACTTGCTCAACGCCAAGGACATTTACCTTTTCAAAGTTATCAAAAGCAATGATAATGGAAAAACTTGGAGCAAGCCGGAAGACATCACAAGCCAGATTGCCAAACCCGACTGGAAAGATGATTTTATGTTCATCACCAGCGGCAGGGGCACACAAACCAAACAAGGAAAATTAGTGCATACTTTGGTGAATCTTGACAAAGGACTTCATCTGTTTGTCAGCGACAATCACGGCCAAAGTTGGTATTTATTGGATACCCCTTTGAGACCCGGCGACGAATCAAAGGTGGTAGAGTTAAGCGATGGAAGTTGGATGGTAAACAGCCGAACCAATGATCGCAATGGATTCAGAACCATACATCTATCAAGTGATCAGGGAAGAACGTGGACTACAAATGCCGACACCTCTCTGCACGATCCGGGATGCAATGCCAGCCTCATCAGCTTTAAGCTAGCAAATGAAAATACAGAGGAGAATATCCTGATTTTTTCCAATGCCAATCACCCGCAAGAGCGTCAAGATATGACAATTAAAGTGAGCTATGACAATGGTAAAAGCTGGGCCAAACAGAAAACAATCTACGCCGGCAGTGCTGCCTATTCCTCCTTGACGGTTTTGAAAAACGGCGATATCGGCGTATTTTTTGAAAAAGACAATTATTCCGAAAATGCTTTTGTGCGCTTCTCCAAAGATTGGCTACAGGAATAACCCTTCACACAAAAAAAACAAAGCAATAACATACCAGCCTCTTAGAAAAAAAATATTTTCAAGAGTTTAACCTCAAAGGAAAGAAAAAAGCGGTTTTACTTTACAGCAATGGTTTCAATTTCAACCATCACATTCATCGGCAAACCTTTAACAGAATATGCCGCGCGAGCAGGTGCATTATGCTGATAGTATTTTCCATACACCGCATTCATGGCAGCAAAATCAGCCATGTCGCTAAGCAAGCAAGTAGATTTCACCACGTCGGCAAAACTGTATCCGGCGGCTTCTAAAATGGCACCAATATTTTTCATTACTTGCTCTGTTTGAGCTGTGATATCGCCTTCTACAATCTTTCCAACAGCTGGATCAATGGGGATTTGACCCGAGATAAACAAGATTCCGTTAACTTCAACAGCTTGACTGTAAGGACCAATAGCACTTGGAGCTTTGGTTGTGGCAATGATTTTTTTCATTTTTTTGAATTTTGACAAATATACCAAAATCTCTAAGACACCGCACCGAAGCGACTTCAAAAAAATGTGCTAAATATCACGGAAATCTTTTTTCTTGGTCAGCTTGAGATCTTGCAGCACCGAAGCCTTCACATTCAGGGTAAAGTTCCAGCTTTTACGCGGGCCAATGGGCACCCAGCTGAAGCGCATCTCCCAGCAATGCAAATCGCGGTAAATGTTCACGCTGGTGTATGACAAGCCTTTGTTTTCAAAATCCCAACCCGATTGTGCCGAGAGTTTCCACTTTGGTGTGATGTTGATATCGCCCGAAAAACCGAGAGTTTGCACCACTTTTCGGGTATCGGAACGGGTAAAATCGCGGTAAAGAATGTTATTGGAATAACGTAAATTATAGTTAATTGACAGCGACCAAGGTATGGTCCAATCAATATAATCGCTTTCGTTCTTCAGAATCTCGTTCAACTCGGCCTCCGAAGCCATCGTTGTTTCAGCTGCTTCGGTTTTTTTAACAGGTGTTTTCTCAAAATCTTTTTGACTCAGTTTCCAGCTTGCACCAAAACTCCAGGTGGCCTGAGTTGGCCGCAGCAAACGTTTGTTTTCTGTCCACTCAAACCTATTGAGTTGTTTCCCTGCCGAATCAACCACATAGGGATCCCAACTGCTGGCGTATTGAATGTTGAGGTTTTTAAACAAACGGGTTCTTCCACCCATGGTGATATAGGACATCCGCAGTGAATCGCGTGAAAGATCATAACTGCCCGAAATAGAAAAATCTTCAACCAAAGGGATCTTTTTCATACCGGTGATGGTGTCGCTTTTTGAACGCACTTTAATTTCGAGGTTGTTGCTAAGACCAAAGTTAATTCGTCCTGATTTTTTTTCGGGAGGCGAACCAAATATGGCACCTTCAAAGCGTGAGTACAATCTTTCTTCACCATTTTCGTCCACGTAAGAATCGTAATAATTCCAGCGGGCATTTGAAAATTCAGGAGTGTAGGTAAATCCCACACGGGGAGTAATCACGTGGCGGATGGCACGCAAAGGGCCTTTCTTAAAAACCACCATCCCGTAGGCTTTGGTGCTTAAACTGGTGGAAAGGTTGTAATCCAAAACGTTGCTAAACCCGGCTACCGTATCTGTTTTTACGTAACCTACTATTGTATCGTTGTTTTGAAACAAGGTGTCATTCACAAAATATTTGCGTCTGCTGTCGAAATACATCCTGTCGGTGATATTAATGGAGTTGGTGAGCGCAAAATGCTTGAGAATTTTGATAGGCAAATTCACAGGAATATTGTGCTGAATCCCATTGCGCATCTTGGACAGCGCTCCCGGCTTTAACAAAACACTGTCGGGCAAACTGACCGTATTTTCGGTTTTCATGGTATAACCCAAATTGATGTCTTCGTACCATTTCGATCTGCCGATGGCGTTTTTTCTTTTTAAAGGATTGATTTTATTGGTGTTGAACGTTAAACTGGGTAAGGTAACGTTAACAATTTTTGTTTTCGTGTTTTGGCGGTGACTCGCATTGGCGGTTAAGAAATACTTGTTGTTCCAGTTGGTTTGGTAAGCGATGGACGACTGAAATTCGTTGCTCAAATAACTTTCGGTATTCACCGGATTGAAGGTGTTGAAATTGTTGCTAACAATATTCACGTTGGCACTGAACCTGCTGCTGGGATGCGCTTTGGCATCTTGCTGGTGCATCCAGCGGATCCGAAAGTCGCGACTTTTTTGGTAATCGGCCGCACCTTCAACACCGGTGATGTTGATAGCATAGGAGGTATTGAGGTTTCCGCTGTATTTGTAGCGTTTGGTATAGCGAAGCGTAGGTTTAACGGCCCAGCTGCCTCGGGTGTAGATGTCGCCCAGTAGCTCAAGATCCATAAATTGGTTGATGGCCCAATAATATCCACCATTTTCAAAATAAAACCCACGTTGGTTGGCTTCGCCATAGGTTGGAATACGAATCCCCGAACGCTGCCCACTTTTGTTGGGAAACATCCCGAAAGGGACGGCCAGCGGTGTCGGCATCCCTTCAATAACAAGGTAGGCCGGCCCGGTAACGATTTTATTGTCAGGAATAACTTTCGATTTGGCAAATCGGAACTCAAAATGCGGATGCTCTTTATTGCTGCAGGTGGTATAACCGCCCAACTGGATGTTGATGCTGTTGTCGGCCATTTTTTTCACATGCGAACCATGCAAAAAGCCGGCACCGTCTTCAGTAACCACATTGTTGATGATTCCTTTTTTAGTGTCGAAGTTATAATTGATTTCCTTTGATTCGAAGGTTTGGGTTTTATCGGTAAACCGAGGCATCCCTTTAATCACACCCATCGAATCGGGTACACCGCGGGCATACACCTGGTTGGTTTCAAAGCTAAACTCAATATAATCAGCCTCTAACTTGATATCGCCATACACCACCAGCGCATTGCCGTACAAATAAACTTTTTTATTTTTCAAATCCTGAATAATAGAATCGGAAGCACTGCGTTCAACCTTGGCTTCCAGCTTGTCTTTGCCTTTTTTTACCAAAGAATCGCCAACCACAAGGGTGTCTTTAAGTGGGAAACGAATGCTGTCGGTTTGCAAAATTGGCAAGGTATCAGCCAGAAACAACTGTTGTGAAGAAATGCTATTCAGCTGAGGGAATGCTTCTTGCGTAAGGGGAACCAGCGTTAACAAGCACACCAAAAGCAAAGTCACAATCGTTTGGGATATACTTTTTATCGTGAACAAGGGTCGTGCCAAAGCAGTTTTGATTAAATTTGTATGCGATTGTAACAATGATTTCAGGTTGCAAATATACTTTCAAAAAATGATTGCCAACACCACATTCCTCCAACGTATTCCATTTTACTTTGTTGCTTTGCTGCTGATATTTGTTCCGATAAAGGACAGTTTTGCACAAAAAGGGGCCAAAATCAGAACCGTAGTAATTGATGCCGGCCATGGTGGCCGCGACCCCGGAGCTGTGGGTAAAAACTCAAAAGAAAAGGATATTGTTCTTAGTGTGGCCCTCAAAACGGGTACCTATATCCGACAAAATTTACCCGATGTGAAAGTAATTTTCACCCGCTCAAAAGACGAGTTTATCGAACTTCACCGCAGGGCTGCCATCGCCAACGAGAACAATGCCGATTTGTTTATCTCCATCCACTGTAATGCCTCTACTGATACCAAAGTATATGGTGCTGAGACCTTTGTGATGGGAGAACACAAAACGCAAGCTAACCTTGAGGTTGCTAAACTCGAAAATGCCGCCATTCTTTTCGAGGAAAATGCCAGTGAGGAATACGGTGATTTCGACCCCAACAGCACTGCCGCATATATTGCACTCTCGCTCTTTCAGTCAGACAACAAACAACAGAGCATCAAAGTGGCCCAACAAGTTCAGGAACAATTTACAAAAAGAGTGGGCCGCAAAGACCGCAGCGTGCAGCAGGCGGGTTTTTTGGTGTTGTATAAAACCTCTATGCCCAGCGTCCTCATTGAGTTAGGCTTCATCACCAATCCGGCAGAGGAAAAATTCCTGCTCTCCGAAGAAGGTCAAGTGTATATGGCATCGGCCATTTATAGATCTTTCAAAGAGTACAAACAACAGTACGAACGCGACAACACCCTGCCGCTCAACATTCCCGACGAGTGGAAAGAGGTGCTGGCACCCCAAAAAGATAAACCCGTTGCAAAAGAAGAAAAACCCGTAGTAAAAAAAGAAGAAACTCCGACAACAAAAGTTGAAAAGCAGGAAACAATTCAGCAACCTGAAACAAAAAAAACGGTTGAAGAAACAGTAAAAACCAGCGAATCAACCAATAATACAGTTGTTTTTAAAGTTCAGTTTGCCCTCTACAACACCAAAATTGCTGTTACCGACAAGCGTTTCAGTAGAGCAACCGACGTGGATGTGTATTTTCACGATGGCATGTACAAATATACTTCCGGTAGGTTTTCCGGTTTTAAAGAAGCCACAGCACACCAATCAAAGTTAAGAAAGTTGGGCTTTGAAGATGCTTTTGTGGTGGCTTTCAGCGACGGAAAGCGTGTGGCAATAAGTGATTCAATGAAAAAATAACCTATCGTAATTTTCAGCATTTCCACACCAAACTCAAGCCTCGAAAAAAATAATTTGCAGCGCATTGGTCTTCAAATTCACATAATAAGTCGAATTTATTTTCACAACCGAAAACCTCCAAAAAAGGATTTCTAAATTATTAAGACCGTGCAGTTGTGCTTAAAATATTCATTGATGTATATTTGCAAAAGTAATTCGGGTTTTCGTGGCCCTCACATACAGAATCCAAACCCACGAAAACCCACTTTGTTCAAGGAACCAAATTTGGGATAAACGAGAACAAAAAAGCAAATTAAAACCTTAGTAACATGAAAAATAAAAAAGTATATGTCGTTGCAATCATGTTCATTGCAGCTTTGTTTTTGTTTATTTGGGGATTTAATTTTCTAAAAGGAAGAGATATTTTCAACAAAGAAGACCTCTATTTTGTGAAATATTCGGAAGTAAATGGCCTAATTAAAAACAACCCTGTAATATTGAACGGCTTACGTGTGGGTCAGGTGCGCGATATTTATTTCCATCCCGACAAAAGTGGCAGCCTCATTGTTCAACTTTCAATCACCACCGATTTCCCGATTCCCAACAACAGTGTGGCCCGCATTTTCAGCTCTGACCTTATGGGTGCTAAAGCTGTTGACTTAATTTTAGGCGATTCAAAGGTGAACATTCAGCCCAACGACACTTTATTTTCGTCCATCGAAGCCAGTTTGATGGACGAAGTAAATGCGCAAGTTCTTCCGTTGAAAAACAAAGCTGAAGGACTCATTTCCTCAGTAGATTCTTTGGTTGTAATCATGCAAACTTTGCTCAACGAAAACGCTCAAGGAAACATCATTGCCAGCCTCCAAAGTGTAGCTGCTACCATCAAAAGCCTTGAACGTACTACTGCTACCGTTGAAACGATTGTGAACACCGAACAGGTGCGTATCAACTCAATTTTATACAATATTGAGCTCATTACCCGCAACTTAGAACAAAACAACGGGCAAATCAGCAAAATTCTAGCCAATGCCGCTTCTTTTTCCGACACCTTAGTAAAGGCCGACATTGGCAGCACCATTCGCACGGCCAACACTTCGCTCCAAGAACTGAATTTTACTTTATCGAGCATCAACAATGGTCAAGGTTCAATAGGAAAAATAATGACCAACGATACCTTATATTATCAGTTGGAAAAATCTGCCGAAGAGTTGAACAAATTGCTCGAAGATGTGCGTTTGAACCCCAAGCGTTATGTGAAATTTAGTCTTTTTTAGGTACAGCAACCGCTTTTTTGGTAGTATCAGCTTCGGGTAATTTGGGTTCAATTTTTCTAAAAATATCATTTTTATCTGTGGGTCGTTGCTGTTCGAGCCATTGAAAACCTCTCAAAATAGCCTCCGCTTTGGGCAAATCTTTCTCGGGATACATGGTTTCTGTTGGGCCACTAAAATATGAGATTCCTTTAATAGCGTTGTCTTCCAGCCGAATGAGCATGGTGCTCGACTTGGCCAAGTTGATCCCGATGAGGCGCTTATCGTCTTCACGAACCCAATAAACAGTTTGGGCATTACCGTCCACAAAAATTTTGTCGAGTTCATTCTCTAAAAAATGACCCACCATATTTTTCCCTTTAATTTGGTTATATCCCTCCAGCGAATCGCGTGAAACGATGAATGCGCTGTTGTACATGATCAGCGAATCGAGTTCTTGGTTGGTTATGGCAATAAAAATAGAATCGGCAGTTAACTGATTCTTTGCCGACCACAACACGGGCAATTTATACATCCGCAAAGTCGAATCACTCATGTGATAGACCAATGAGTCGCAAGTGCCTTGCAGATCGGCCCTAAAAAAACGCACACCAAAGTAGGCTTTCATTTGTTTGGCCTGCTTTTCCTTATCGAAAAACATAAATAAAGTGTCGGCATGTAGATACAAACTATCTTTCGTGTCGTAAGAAATACCCAAAGCCTCACCTGTAACAAAAGAGCGGCCTTCATCTTCCCACAGTTTGCCGATGTCGCCTTTTACGATTAATTTATGGGTGGTATCTGTAATCACCACATTGCCGCGTGCATCACCAAAACCGGTATTTCTATTGTAAAAAATCCAATCCGACTCCACCAACTGATCTTTAGTGGTGAGTTGGGCGTTTTTTTGCATTTCGGCAATATCAAGACCCGTATCGTACCATCCCGATTCGGCATAAATGGTGTTTTCCTCTCCGCGGATCAAAGTAGGCGTAAAGAAAAAGGCCTTTTCAGTGATGGTATTGTACACCATTGTATCGGTATAAGTGATGTATTCCGGATTGATCAGCTCAACATCCTGGCTAAAATAAAACTCCTTTTTATTGGTTTGATAATAGCCCTTTTTGCTTTTCAAAATATTTTCGCCATTGGTGATCACACCCCTGTCGGGATAATAAGCCAAACGCGTAACTCGGTAATAAATAAGGTATTCCGTTTCTAATACCGTTGAATCATCGAGCAGCCTAACATTGTCGAAAAGCTCCGCTTCTTTTCTCTCGCCATTGTATTTTAATTTATCGCCATAGATATGCAAGGTGTCGCTCACTTTGATGTGAACATTTCCAAAAGCATCAAAATTGCGGTTTTTTTCATTTAGGTAGGCACTATCACAATAAAACCAAGTTGAATCTTGTCGCAAAACAACATCGCCAATCAGCCGCTCAATGTCGGCACCAAAACGCTTATCAAAAAGCTGTTGTTTGGCGCGTTCAACATGAATCACGGTTTTTTGCTGCGACAAAACGCCACTGGACAAAAACAAAAGAGAAAGACCAAAAATCAAGTTTTTTAGTGGAAGCATAGCACTTGTGTTGAAACGCAAAAATAAAACTATTCAACCATAGGTTGGTATATCGTTTTACAATAAGGTCAAAAGGAGAAAACTCTCTTTGTATGACACACATTTATAAAGAGTTAGCTTAATCAACGTTCTTCTACCAGTTGATTTCGATCAGTTTAAAATCTTTGGTTTCATAATCGTGAATCATTCGCTTGCGCGAACGCTCGGCTTCTTGTTTGGTAACAAAACCATTTTGGATGATATTGCCTTGATCGGCTTTCACCCAATTTGGAAATTTTTCAATCAAGAGGGATTGAAACTTTTCCTCTAATACATAATCCTTCGGAAACTTTTTTACCGGACTCATGAAAACATGATAGGTATTGGTTCCGCTGTGAAACAAATCGCCATAGCTGGATGAATACACATAGAAATAAATAGGTTCCTGTCGGCTCGGAACTGCCGAAATGGTTTCCCAATTGCTCACTTCTGTTTTTGCGATGGGTTTTTTATTGCTGATGATGCCGTTGTTGTAAACCCGCGCAATAAACTCTTGATTAGCTGTCAGGCCGGCAATCAGCACGTCTAAGTCGCCATCTAAATCGTAATCGCCCCACTCGCCCGAGCTGTTGTATAAAGGAATAATGCCGGCACCAATATCTTTGAAATTATAATTGCGGTTGTTGGTATAAATCCGCGAAACAGGACCTTGGTCTGACATGCCGCTCAACAACAAATCAAGATCACCATCAAGATCCATATCGCCCCAGTCGGCAAAGCCGTCGGTAACGGCCACAAAAGAAGTATTCACCGCTGTGAATCCATTGCGATTATTTTTATAAAGTTGCGAAAGTTTGCTGCCGCTGGCTGTTTCGCCTAAAAGTATCACGTCGTCATCACCATCGTTGTCCACATCGCCAAAAGCCATAGCGCTGTTTTTTAACCCCACAAAAGACGAATTGTTCATCACAAAACCTTTGCCTGTGTTTTGATACAGCTGGCTCATCGGCTGGCCATGAGTAGAAATACCAGAAATCAAAACGTCGGGCAAGCCATCCACATTATAGTCGCTCCAACGGGCTACTCCGCGGCGTATTGCAGGCAGTTGAACATCGAGCGGCGTAAAATTCCAATTTCGGTTGTTGCGATATACCAATGTAACTGGCCCTTGGGTTGATTCACCGCACAACAACACATCCAAATCGCCATCGCCATCCATGTCGGCCAAATCAATGCTGCCATCGCGCACAGCGGTAAACCTCACATTGGTGGCTGCAAAACCACCGTTTTCCAAACCTCGCAAAACAATTCCTAAACGCCCACCATTGCGTGTTTCGCCTACCACTGCCAGATCGTTAATGCCATCTAAATCCAAATCGCCAATGGCAAAATCGCCCCGATAAAAATCCGGAATACCTCGTGAGACAGCAGCAAAAACATCGTTGCGATTGTTGTTGTAATGCTTTGTCGAAATAATCGGTTGCTGGTTTGAATAAAATTCCCCCGCAACAATGATGTCAGGATCGCCATCACGATCAGTGTCTATCCAACCGCTGGAGCTTTCGGCAACCCCTGTTAAACCGGCACGAATATCCGTAAATGTTTGGCTGTGCAACGGGAATGACAGATACAAAAAGAGCAACAGAACGATCAAAAATTTGGTTTTCATCATGGCAGTGTGGTTTTTCAGCAATATTACAATTTTATTGAAAGATAGAAACATTCTAAATTTGGATTCCGGCACGAATTTCACCCTTTTTTTCAAAATTTTAAAAATTCATGCAGATAATATACCTACTTTTGTGAAAAATTTCACAAACATTTTTCTATGAAACCAACTCATATTGAACACATTGGCATTGCAGTTAAATCGTTAGCTGATGCAATCCCCTACTATGAGCAGTTGTTAGGCACCCCTTGCTACTCCATTGAGGAGGTAAGAGATCAGCGGGTAAAAACAGCTTTTTTCAAGATTGGACAAACCAAGATTGAACTGCTTGAGAGCACTGATCCCGAAGGCCCGGTAGGTAAATTCATCGAAAAGAAAGGCGAAGGAATTCATCATATCGCCTTTGCTGTGAATGGATTAGAAGCAGCTTTGGATGAAGCGCGTGCTGCCGGAATTAAACTTATTGACGAGCAACCACGCATGGGTGCCGAAGGCCTCCATATAGCGTTTTTGCATCCAAAATCAAGCTTTGGAGTACTCACAGAGCTTTGTGAAGACAAAAACAAATAAAAAAAAATACCCAGGTTATGTCATTTGAAGCAAAAATTCAAGAGCTGTTAGATCGGCGGATTGAAGCCAAAAAAGGTGGTGGCGAAAAAAGAATCGCTGCCCAGCATGAGAAAGGAAAACACACAGCAAGGGAACGTATCGAAATGCTGCTGGACGAAGGCAGTTTTGAGGAATTTGATATGTTTGTCAAGCACAGGACTACTGATTTCGGTTTGGCTGATCAACAATATCCCGGCGATGGCGTTGTTACCGGCCACGGAACCATTGACGGACGCGTGGTGTATGTTTTTTCGCAGGATTTTACCATTTTTGGCGGGTCGCTGAGTGAAACTTTTGCAGCCAAAATTTGCAAGGTCATGGATCAAGCCATGAAAGTGGGCGCGCCCGTAATTGGAATCAATGACAGTGGTGGCGCACGCATTCAGGAAGGTGTCAGAAGTTTGGCAGGTTATGCCGAAATTTTCCAGCGCAACATTATGGCGTCGGGAGTTATTCCACAAATTTCTGCCATTTTTGGCCCTTGTGCCGGAGGAGCTGTGTATTCGCCGGCCCTCACTGATTTTGTTTTGATGAGTGAAAATTCAAGTTACATGTTCGTAACCGGCCCAAAAGTAACTAAAACAGTTACAGGCGAAGATATTAGCACCGAAGATCTGGGTGGCGCATGGGTGCACGGCAGCAAATCGGGCGTGAGCCATTTTGTGGTTGAAAACGAAGCCGAAGGCCTGATGCTGATTCGCAAAATGCTGACCTACTTACCACAAAACAACCTAGAAGATCCACCGATTACTGAATGTTTCGACCCCATCAACAGGGTTGAAGATGCACTCAATCAAATTATTCCTGACAACGCCAACAAACCCTACGATGTTAAAGATGTGATCCATTACATCGTTGACTGCGGCGAGTTTCTTGAAGTACAGCGCAATTATGCCAAAAATATTGTTATCGGCTTTGCCAAATTCGATGGTATGCCGGTGGGTATAGTAGCCAATCAGCCTAATTTTTTGGCTGGTGTGCTCGATATTGATGCTTCGCGTAAAGCAGCGCGCTTCGTTCGTTTCTGCGATGCGTTTAATGTTCCTATTGTAACCTTGGTTGACGTGCCTGGCTTTTTGCCCGGGAGCGGACAAGAATATGCCGGTATCATCATTCATGGTGCCAAGTTGTTGTTTGCCTATGGAGAAGCTACGGTGCCAAAAATCACCATTACACTACGGAAATCGTATGGCGGCGCTCATGATGTAATGGGTTCAAAGCAACTCCGAGGCGACATCAATTACGCTTGGCCC
>JAEWWJ010000078.1 GCA_023396415.1 Bacteroidota bacterium | reverse complement strand
TTCATTTAACAAGCCTCATCAGGCCCAGGAAGCCTATAAAGAAAGGTGGCAGATTGAAACAGCATTCAGGGCACTAAAAACGAGTGGATTTAATATAGAACAAACGCATTTAACTGATTTGGATCGTTTGCAAAATTACTTGCGTTGGTTATGGTAGCTTTCGTTTGGGCATACTAAGCCGGAATCTATCTGGACAAGATAAAACCCATCAAAATCAAAAAACATGGTCTCAAAGCAAAAAGCCTCTTCAAGTATGGGTTGAATTATCTCATTAAAGTATTGAATTTAAATGATTTAGATGAATTTGAAAATTGTTGTAAATTTTTGTCATGTACTTAGTGGGCACAAAAAAACATTGAGGAATACAAAGCTATTTCTTCTTCAAGATGGTATGTATCTTGATTTGCGAACCGAAGTTCTAATAACTATTTAATCCTCAATGTTTTAAAGTATAGATCGTTTTTAAAGCGAATACTACTTATCCATACAACACTTCTTTGCAAGTACAAATCAAATGTTGTCTATGTATCATCATCTTTTACACCAATTCAAACTCTAAGATTTTCATGTCTTCTTCAACGGTTGAAATGGTCTGAACACCAAAGAGTTCTTGCACGGTAGCAAGTAAATTTGGCGTCAACCATGCCGGTAATGTTGGTCCTACATGGGTGTTTTTAATTCCTAACGACAGAAGAGCAAGATGAACTATGATTGCTTTTTGCTCGTACCAAGCAATGTTAAAAACGATGGGTAATTTATTGATGTCGTCTAAATTCAAAACTTCTTTTAGCTTTAAAGCTACGAAGGCCCAGGAATAGCTATCATTGCATTGTCCTGCATCCAAAACTCTTGGAATACCATTAATATCACCCAATTGCAGTTTATTGTAGCGATACTTGGCACAACCCGAAGTAAGGATGACGGTATCTTTTGGCAACTGTTTTGCAAATTCGGTGTAGTATTCGCGTGATGTATGACGTGCATCGCAGCCCGACATGACCACCATTTTTTTAATGGCACCTGTGTTTACGGCATCAAGAATTTTGTCGGCGAGTGCCAGCACTTGGTCATGTGCAAAACCAATGGTAATTTGACCATTTTCAAGCTCTTCGGGGGCTTCGCAGGTCTTTGCCAATGCAATAATTTCGCTAAAATCTTTATGACCGTTGGGAAGGAATTTTTCAATTTTTTTCCATTCGGGCATACCGGTGGCTCCGGTTGTAAACACTCTGTGGTTGTAGGTTGAGGTTTTGCGAGGAGGAACCAAGCAGTTGGTAGTGAACAATATAGGTCCATTAAATGCTTCAAATTCAGTCAACTGACGGTGCCATGCATTTCCGTAATTGCCCACAAGATGTGTGTACTTCTTAAATTGTGGATATGCGTTGGCAGGGAGCATTTCAGAATGTGTATATACGTCTATTCCTGTTCCTTCGGTTTGCAGTAAAAGCTGGTCAAGGTCTTTTAGGTCGTGTCCACTGACTAAAATTCCGGGTTTTTTCCCTACTCCAATATTCACTTGCGTTATTTCAGGAATACCATAAGAGGTGGTATTGGCTTTGTCGAGCAAGGCCATTACTTTTACACCATATTCGCCTGTACGAATTACCCAATTGAGAGCATCCTGTAATGCAATGGGTTGGGTGAGCATCACCAAACTCCTCTCCATGAAATCGTAGATATCGGGGTCTTCAAAACCCAGATTAAAGGCATGTTCGGCATAAGCAGCCATCCCTTTGATTCCATATAATACATATTGTTTCAAGCCGAGAATGTCCTCGTTGCTGTCGTAAGTCAATATTCCGACTTGGCTTGCTTGAGTGTAGAAATCTGCATCAGAGGTTGCGGTCCAGCTGATGGACAGGTGTGCTTCCGCTGTTTGCACTTTTGATTTCAAGATGTCCCTCATGCGCAGGCTTTCTTTGATGGATTGGATGATGGACGCGTCATCAAAGTTGGCATTGGTGATGGTTGTAAACAAACAATTTGTAATGTGTTTGCTCTCCGCATTGGTGTCAATTCCATGCTTGCGGGCTTCGATGGTTAGAAAGGATAGGCCCTGAATGGAAAAAATCAATAAATCCTGAATGTTGGAAGTTTCTGCAGTTTTACCGCAAACTCCTTTAACGGTGCAGCCAATGTTTTTGGCTGTTTCTTGACATTGATTACAAAACATAATCTAAGTTTTTAATTGTTAATAAGTTATAGTTTTATCTGTTCAAATATCTCTATCTGATCAGTCATTTTTTTGAATAGAAAATAGATGTATCTTTATTGTAATAAATTGATATTATGTACTTTATATAAATACCTTGGGTTTTTTACATTCCGCAAAGGCTTGAAGCGTATTATTTACTAATTGTTATTTTTTCACAACCCAAAAGTTTTTTGGTGAGGGTCATTTTAAATTCATATCTCTGGCTTTACCTTTTTTGCAATGCCACAAAAGCATCATGACCTACTGCATTGCACAGCACGTTCAACCGAAACAAATACAGAATTGATGCAGAAACTTATGGTTTTGCGTTACAACCCTGATGGCATCAAATATGCGCGAAATAAAATTTTATTTGAGAACTTTATTGCCCAATGGAGATGCCGTCTTTATCTCAGATCAAAGACTTCCCTTTTTATATTTTTCATGTTCAATCTTTTCATAAAAAATGGCGAACAATTCGTTTTTATTGGTTAAGAAATCAAAACAAATCCTTCATAATGAATGGATAAGTGTGATTTATAAAATGTTTGTTTAGGGGGTCAAAATTAGTGAATTTTTCCTTTGGAATCAGCATAAGGAAGCCAATTTCTTTTGCGTTGGTTGTAGCTCCCGTCTTGAAAAATGGTTGTACACGCCTTTTGTTTTTGTAATTTTGAACTCGCTTTTGATGATTAAAAAATATGAACCATTGGTGATCAGATCATTGTGGAGGTTCATTTTTAGGCGGTAGTACCAAAAATGAACAAAACCTGAAAATAAATCTTAGTGATGAAAAAAAAACTACTCCTTTTAGCTCTTTTTGTAATGGGCTTGTCATGTGGTTTTGGGCAAACAGAAGGCGATTCAATTTCTATTAAAAAAGTTTTTGGAGGCTATCAGTACTTCAAACAAGGAGTACCCTTGACAATGAATCAGCTGCGCGCGAGTTTGCAATCCAACGAACAAGCTCAAGCACAGATAAAATCGGCGCAATCATCTTACATATTGACGATGGTTTTTAGTTATGCCGGCGGATTTATGGTAGGCTATCCTATTGGAACAGCCCTTGGCGGTGGCGATCCAAATTGGACAATAGCAGCCATAGGTGTAGGGTTGATTGCCGTAGCCATTCCGGTCAGCCAAAAAATGAATCAAAAGACCCAACAAGCGGTGAACATCTACAACGATGGGTTGAAAGCCACCACTTCGCGAACCCAAATGGAGTTGAAGTTAAAAGTGACAGGAAATGGAATCGGGCTATGCCTCGCGCTTTGATGTTTTGGATTTTTCACGATTTGCTACTGCCAAATTTTGATGAATTGGCTTTGTTACATGAAAAAACCTCACAGTTAAGTAGGTGTAAAACTGTTGTGCACAAAATGTAGCCTTTATTCGGCAATCACCTTTCTGATGGCTTCTAAGCTGGGTTCGGCGGGCAGGTTCAAGCCGTTTTGTTGCGAAACAATTTCGCCTTCGCGGTTCAAAATATTGATGATGTTGGAATGGTCGAAACCACCCTCAGCCAAAGGTTTCACTTTAACACCTAACACATGGGCCAACTCGGTGGTGC
Organism: Bacteroidota bacterium; assembly: GCA_023396415.1. Lineage (GTDB taxonomy): Bacteria > Bacteroidota > Bacteroidia > Bacteroidales > F082 > JALNZU01. The sequence continues at coordinate 3,921 of JAEWWJ010000078.1, read as the reverse complement.
CATTTTGGTTGGTGCGTACAAGTTGCCAATCGGCACCCAAGCGGTGATCGTTAGCAAATTCTTGCATTCTTTCTGGGGTATCGCGAGTTGGATCCATGCTCAGCAGCAAAAACTGAACTTGTTTTTTCTCATCGGCTGTAAGGGCAGCTTCAATACTTTTCATGTCGGACACAATGCGCGGACATGCGGTTGGACAATGGGTGAAAATCATGGCAGCAACGATCACTTTTCCTTCAAACTGCTTGAGGGAGAGACTGTCGCCATTTTGGTTTTCCCATGATGAATCCAACCAGAAAAGAGAGGCATCAGAAAAACCAGTCGTTTTGGAGGTGTTCGCTTCTTTCGATTCATTTTTGCAGCAGTCGGCTTTCGTTTCGGCTTCGGGCTTTTGTTGGGTGCAACTTGCCACGACTAGGATGGCGATGGCGAACATTAATTTGGTGATTTTTTTCATAACGAGTGTTTTAATTTGGATTGTATTAAGAAAATTATTTTTGGTTTTTAGTTTTAGGAGGTGCCTCCTTCACGCAGCGGAAGCCCAAGTTACCAACTGTATATTTGGCCTTGAGACTCGATCGCAAAGCAAACCTAAGGAAAGAAGCGTAGTTGTTCAGGTCTTTTGACGCAAATGATCCTCCACCACAAAAAAGATTATTGTCTAAGCTTGAATTGCCTCTCGATTCGCCGGTGGTGAGGGCTGTGTTAAAGTCGTAGGTCCATTCCCAACCCAGGCCGTGCATATCCCAAACACCGTAATAGTTAACGCGGGTGCTCCCTACTTCGGGCATGGTGGCGGCTTTGGGCTTGGAAGCCATATCGAGAATCCATTCATTAAAACCCTCTTCTTTTTGTCCGTCAGGCCCACGACTTCCTGCAGCGGCTACCAATTCCCATTCGGCTGTGCTTGGCAATCGTTTTCCATTGCTCTCGCAATATTTTTCAGCGGCAAACCACGAAACGAAAACCACCGGACTATTGGCCAAAGCCGGATCGAAATCGGTGTTGCTTTTCCAATGACTCAGGTATTTTCCATCAGCAAAAAGTTGCTTCACGTTTGCCTTATCCCATTCAGGATTTGCTTCAACAAATACCTTGAATTGCGCATTGGTAACGGGATAGCTATCAATGAAAAAAGGCACAACTTCTTGCGCACTTTCGTCAGTTGAGTAAAGGGGTACAAACTTTCCTCCGGCGATGTATTGCATGGCAGCGGTTTGTCCCGATAGGGTAGAGGTTGCTGTCCAAAGAATGAGCAGCGACAGATAAAAACCACGAAACATTATTTTCTCACTTTCTTTACATCTTCACTTGTTACCTCCTTATCGCTGTTGTTCAGTACTTTATATACATAGGTGATAACAGCGGCAGCTTCAGCATCGGTAAGTGCCTGGCGCGGCATCACACTGTTGTAATTCTTTCCGTTCACGGTCAAAGGTCCTGAAAGTCCGTTCACTACCGGATCAATGGCTTTGTGAATGTCATTGGCAAAATAATCGGAATTGACCAAAGGAGGAAACACGCCCTCAACACCTTTGCCGTCGGACAAATGGCAGGCAGCACAGTTGGCTTGGAAGAGTTTTTTGCCCTGTTCGAGCTTGTTTTCAGTGGTTTGCACCGGCGATTCTTTTGTTTTCTTTCTCCATTTTACTGATTCTGCTGAGGGTTGATAGATGCCTGGTTCTGATTTGCCGGAATAAATGGTTTTATTAGGTTCGCCCTCCACGGATAAAATACCCAAAGCTCCTTTGTTGAAAGCCCTAAAGATAGAGTGGTCAACAAGGATAAATTCGCCGGGAATTTCAGTTTTAAACTCAACGATAGAGGCACCTCCCGCCGGGATAAGTGTGGTTTGAACATCGTGATTAACTGACGATCCGCCTTCGATATACACATTGTCGAACACTTCGCCAATCACATGGAAACTTGAAACAAGGTTAGGACCGCCATTGCCAACAAACAAACGAACGGTTTCGCCGGCATGTGCTTTTAAGGTATTGTCGCCGGTAAGTGCGCCCACCATTCCGTTAAATACTACATAATCAGCATCTTCTTTGATGGCTTTGTTCATGTCGAAGGCTTGAAGTCCCGATTGGCCGTAGTTGCCTTCGGTATAAAAATCGCCTTGCATCACATAAAATTCTTTGTCCACCTTAGGCAATCCTTCTTTGGGTTCAACCAAAATGAGGCCGTACATACCGTTGGCAATGTGCATCCCCACAGGGGCTGTAGCACAATGGTAAACGAAAAGACCCGGATTAAGTGCTGTGAAATGGAAAGTGGCTTCATAACCAGGTGCAACAAATGTGGCCTCGGCACCCCCGCCTTGTCCTGTAACAGCATGAAGATCAATGTTATGAGGTAATTTATTGTCCGGGTGATTTTTTAAGTGAAATTCAACATAATCGCCTTCGCGGATGCGGATGAACGAACCGGGAACGGTGCCGCCAAAGGTCCAAAATACGTAGTTTACACCATCGGCTAATTCCATTTCTTGTTCAATGATTTCTAACTCCACACGCACCTTCGTGGGATAGTCGCGGGTAATCGGTGGTGGAACATGAGGCGGAATTCCTAAAACGGCTACTTCTTCACCTTTAACTTCTTGAACGTTATAGTCGCGACCAATAGGGTGTTTGACATCGGAACCGCTCTGTGTGCAGGAAGCCATCATCAGTGCCAAGCCGAAGCTGAGTACAATTGCTCTTGTTAGAATCATTTTATTGAAACGCATAAAAATGTTTTTTGAATTTATTTTGGACAAAAATATAAAAGATAAACATTAAAAGACATATTTGTCCGAATTATTTTTGTTATTTAAGATTTCGTTAACTTTTAGACACGAAGGCGGATTGTAACCCGATATTCTCCGCCGGTTTATTGCCGGTTTTCGTCTAAACCACGAATTTAAAGTAACTTTCACCTCTTCTCTTTTGCCTTTTATCTTTTCTCTTCGTTCCGCGTAAAATAAACTCTAAATTCTTGAGCGCTACATTCTTTGATCCAGTGATGGATGTCGAGGCTTGTGGCCTTGTCAATCAGAGGAGCCGGTATAAAAGGAGAAATGACTTCATAAATGGCGTTGCCTTCAAGCCGATTCAAGTCAGAGATAACTTGGTTCACAGGCTGCTCACCCGCGTTGAGCATCTCCCTGATGTCGAGGCTTTTGGTTATTCTGTTTGGGTTAAACCACTTGGGTTGGTGTGTTACATAGGGTGTTTCTTCGCCGTGGCTGTATAGGTTTTGACCCACCTTATCGCGCAGCACATTGATGAGGTCCTCAACTTTTACTTGTCCAATTGTAGCCGCTTGTTGTAAGGTGGCTATTTTGGCCACTGTTTTACGCAGCAAAGGATTTTGGAGCTTTTTAAACGCCGGCACATATCCTATCAACACTTCTTCAAGCTCAGGGTAAGTTTCAATCAGTTGCAGGACTTTGGTTTTTGGACTGATGATCAAAGGGTTTTTTTTCATGGTTTATGTGGTATAGGATAAGATACGTTGTTCACCTTCAAGCTCACGATAACCCTGCACATTGTGCGACACTTCCAATGTACCTAAGTATTCACCTGATTCGCTTCGAAGCGCAAAGTATTCAATATGAATCATTTTGCCTCCCATATTGATCCAAAATGGAGCTCGAGAAGCTTTTCCGGTTCTAAAATCGTCAATAATTTTGTCCACAATATGTGCGCTCGAAGGCGGATGGCATAAACGCACATCACGGTTGAGGATGGCACGGTTGCGTTGGAATATTCTTTCCGATCCTTGGGAGAAATATTTCACCTTGTCATCTTTGTCAACAAAAGTCATGTCGAGCGGCAGATGGTTTAAAATGGCCAGCAGTTCTTCTACTTTAAAGCTACCCGACGGCAGTTGTATGTTGCCTGCCGTTTTGTTCATTTCCGTCAGCGTGTCTTGCTC
>JAEWWJ010000065.1 GCA_023396415.1 Bacteroidota bacterium | reverse complement strand
GATTGTTCGAGCACAACAATAATCTTAGTCGTTATACGGCCAACAAAGGGCCTTGGGAAATGGTTTACCTCAAAGAGTGGGCAACCAAAAAGGAGGCTTTAATTGAAGAGAAGCGCCTCAAAAAGCTTTTGATGTTGCCATAGCTTTCACTTTTTTGCGAAAAAACATTAGATTCCTCGGTTTGATCTGAATGATTTACAGCGGCTTTAAAATTCATAGTTAAATTGATTTGTCAGATTTCACAAAGTATTCCTAAATTGCACCTCAAGGTTTAGAAATATGCGAAACAAATTCTACTTATTTTTTTCACTATTTTTTTTGTTGAGTTCTTGCGATAAGCTGATCGAATTCTCTCCTTATTCTGCTTTTGTTTCTGCCGACAGGCAGAACACCTCAGAGAAAAATTTAACGCGCCTTTATGCCGACAACGACCATGGGCATTTTGAACCGTTTCGTTTTGCTTTGGTTTCTGACAGCCATCTCTATTTTGATGAATTGGCGAAGGCAGTGGATCATATCAACAAAAGCGGAGATTTTGATTTTGTGATTCACGGCGGTGATATGACGGACGGCGGCCTTATCAAAGAGTTTGACGTGTTCCAAGATGTGATGAAAAAGCTCGAAATACCTTATTTTACTGTCATTGGAAACCATGATTTGCTGGCCAATGGACGGTCAATTTATTCGGATATGTATGGCAAAGAAAATTACAGTTTGATTTATAAGGAGTGTAAGTTCATCTTTTTCAACGATGTGGTGTGGGAGTTGAATTATGCCGAACCCGATTTTGGCTGGCTGAGACAAGAGTTGCAAGACAGAAATGAGTTTAGGCATGTTTTTGTTATCGCGCACATCCCGCCTTGGAGCGATCAGTTTTTCCTGTCCTATTTTTTTGTTTTCAACCTGCTGATGAATGAATACAACGTAACGCTATCTATTCACGGCCATCACCATGACGCTTATGAATATGCGAATGATACCTTGCCTAATGGGTTGAAAATCATGCCAAATATGGTTATTGGCGCGCCGCAAAAAGGCAGCTACCGAACTGTGCAGGTGCTTGCAGATACCGTTATTTTTCAGTCTATTAATTTTTGAAAACATGAATAAGTTGATCGGTTGTTTTTTGCTTATTCTATCTTTAATCGCAACAGAAACGCTCAGCGCGCAAGATTCGGTTGTCGGTAAAAAAAGAGGAATCATTCCGGACTATGTCAATTTACAGTTGGCCGGAAATATCGGCAGCGGTTCAGTAGGTGCCGGCTACTACCTCAATCCGGTGCATAGTCTGAGCTTAGATGGAGTTTACGGTTATGCCCCTGCCTTTCGTACCGGTCAAGCCATCCACAATTTGGTGCTGCGTCTGACCTATTACCCTTATGCTTTTGATTTGCCACGCCATTACACCCTCAGGCCACTGATGAGCATAGCCATAAGCAAGCAAATTGCCGACAACGACCGCACTTTTAGTCGCTTACCCAAGAACTTTCCCGAAGGTTACTATGCCCCCAATGCTTTTCGGCTACATTTTGATTTTGGTGGTGCATTGAAACGAGAGCTTTCAAAAACGGGATTTATCAAAGCTATTGAGCTTTACGCGAATACCACCACCAACGAGATGTATGTCACTTACTTGTTTCGATCAGAAACGGTAAATATTACCGATATATTCAGTTTAACAATTGGATTTAATTTGTATCTATTTGATTAATAATTGATTAAATTCTTTTTGAAACTAAAGAATTAAAGGAAGAAGTGGTCTGCGCAAATTTTGCACATACCACCCAACATGGCGCTAATGAAGGAAAAATACAAGAAGCAAAAGTTAAATATTACAATCTGGATGCGATCCTAACGGTAGGTTATTACGTGAAAAGCACTCAAGCAACTGTAATTTGAATTTGGCCACTAAGCGCTTGAAGGAACACATCATCAAAGTCTTTACGATGGATGATGAGTGATTGAAAAACCCCAACAACATTTTTGAAAAGATTTTTTTGAAGAGCAATTGGCCCGTATGCGAGACATGCGCAGCAGCGAAAGCAGGTTTTATCACACAATAACCCGCATAATTGCTCAATTAGTACCAATTAGAGCCTTGAAAAGCGAGGCTTTCAATCAGAGCATTGACAACTGTTTACAGCGTCATAAAACAAAAAAAACCGACAATATCTGTCGGTTTTTATAACAATAAGATAAAGTAAGTTGTTATGGAACAAGCACGGTATCAATCACATGAATGACGCCATTCGTGCCTTGAACATCAGTGGCAATCACGTTTGATGTGCCATTCAGTTTCACGCTTCCTCCGGTTACAACCACATCAATGTTGCTTGCTGTATTGAGGGTTGGAGCGCTTCCCGATGTTACTTGTGCGGCCCTTACGTTGCCGGAAACAACATGGTAAAGCAAAATTGGAGTGAGTTGCTCGGCTGTGAGGTCGGCAATGCCCGACACACCCAAGGCGGTAAACAGTTTTGCAAATGCTTCATTGGTAGGCGCAAACACTGTAAACGGTCCGGTTGCCGACAATGCAGAGGCCAAATCAGCTTTTAAAACGGCTGCTACCAAAGTGCTAAATCCGGGATTGTTGATGGCATGGCTTACAACAGATGCCGGAACAATCACCTTATCAATAACGTGAATGACGCCGTTGGATGCCATCACATCAGCTGCGGTAACATTGCTGCCATCCACTTTCACTGAGGTGGTTTTTTCGATATAGATGTTCACGAAGTTTTGGCCGGGGGCACTGCTGCTCAAGGTGTTGGCATAGCCGGTAGCAATGTCAGTTGATTTAACACTTCCACTTACAACGTGATTTAAGAGTATCGGGGTAAGAATTTCTGCACTCAGATCATTGATACCTGAAACGCCCAATTGAGCGAAAAGTGCATTGAAAGCCGCGTTGGTGGGTGCAAACACGGTGAATGGTCCTGTGCCTTCAAGGGCTGAAACTAAATTGGCTTTTTGAAGCGCTGAAACCAGGATTGAAAACTGAGGATCACCCACGGCAGTTTGAACAATGTTTTTTGATTCGACAACTACCGGGTCGTCATCTTTATCGCAGGAGGTGAAAACACCAACCATTAAAAGAGCGATGAGAAAGTACTGAAGTTTGATTGCTAATTTTTGCATGTTAGAAGAGTTTAGTTGAGTGAATGATAATTTAAAAAATTACTTAGTAGGTCAACTAAACCTCAGAACACATAATATTGTTCAACGTTTGTTGATTAAAGTTAAACAAAAAATGTTAAAGAGTAAACTTGTTTTATTTTAAATAGATGCTGTTCAGCGAATTAGAAATATTTATTTATCACAATTATTTTTCAAGTGAAGCCCGCATTAGGATTTGTCACATCCGTTGCGGGCCACAAAAATTAAAAATCAGCTTTCATCACTTTTTCACACAGTAGGGAAGCGACGATCATCGAAAGTCGCCGCTGCGGAATGGGAATACCGTAACAAACAATCGGCAACACCCACTCCAACAAGGCCATATAATAAGGAATAGGATCAGCGTTTTGGTGTGTGCTTTCATAGGCGTAGTTGCGCATCTTCAGCGCTAAGGCATGATTTTTAGCTACTTTTTCGCGATGAAAACCAGTGTATATATTTGGTGAAACATTCTGAAGATCAGCAACATTGTAAAACGATTCGATAAAATCAAGATACGGTTTCATATCCGCTTCGGTTTCCAAAGGTGCATTGTCTATCAATAAGATGGCCTCCAAGCGGGCGAAATCAGACACCACCGACCGCTGTCTTGTCTCCGAAAAATCAATCAGGTACACATTCATCGTTTCGTCAAGAAGAATATTCTGCATATTCAGGTCGCCATGGCAGATTCCCGTTGGATATTGCATGCTCTTGTCCCGTCGTTTCGGATATTCATGTTTCAAAAACCAATAAGGATTCAACATGTTGCGGCCGGTTTCGGCAACAAAAATTTCAGGTTCATCGGATGAAATTGAAAACACATCTTTCACCGTATCATAAATGTGAGGAAAGAAAGTATAGGTAGGATCATGATCTTCAAAAGGTTGGATGGTTTTTATGACAGGTTGACCATACCAAGGTTTAAGAATTTGAAGAAAAATTTTGTCGAACAAAGGCTTTAGATAAGCGATGTCTTTTTGATGATAATAATGGGTCAGCCATTTCAATTGACTTGATTCGCCTCCAATTCCAACAAAATTATAGCGCAAGGCTCCCGTTTCGCCATAAAATTCGGCTCCAAGCACCACCGCGCTGTTGTTGAAAATGTATGGCAAAGCATAGCGCGAGCAGCGATCCGACTCACGTTCAATTAAATCGCGATGCGCAACTTTCATCACCGTGGGCCGCATTTTTCTGCCGTCGTGATCAAACGAAGTGACATGGAATGTTTGTGCCGAAAAACCTCCATGCAGGGGCTCGATTTTAAGTCTGGAGGCATCGGTAAACAATTGGCGGGTTAAAAAAGATTGGTGAGGCTCAAATGAAAATCCATCAACTGTTTCAATTTGAATGCGTTGCATATTTCCATCAACAAGTTGATTGACATTAAACAGCCATACAAAAGGATTCTCGATGGTTTGCGATTCGTTGAGCTTTGCGATTTCAGAAATATTCTCGAAACTCAAATTGTTCAGTAGAAAGTCTTGAAGGTCAGTTTCTAACGAAACTTCTTCGATATTGTCCAATTCAAACTGAATGCCAAATTTAGCTCCATTGAATTTGGAAAAGAAAAAACCATCTGATGAAATTGAGCAATTCACAACACTTTTTACCAAATTTTCTGCCTCCATCACTGCATACATTTTGATCGCCGGTGTAGACTTGCTCAAAGAGGTAACGATGACCAATGTCAAACAGTTGTCGGCCTTAGTGAGTTTTTGTATCAGCCTTACCGCATGTTGCACCTCATCCAAACTAACATTTGAAGGTGCTGATAGCCTGAGGAAACCCGCGGGTTGGTTGCCAAAAGAGATGGCTTCGCTGATGGGGAACCCGTTTTTTGTGGGATTAGACGAAATCCTGAAGTCGGCTTCATCAGTGTTTTCAAGTTCGTAAAAACCAACACAACTGTCAGTTGTCATGAAGAAATCCAAGGTTTCATTCACCGAACCTGGTAAACTTCGCACCGGTCCGATGCCCATCGAAAGTCCAAGTTCCTTAAAACTAACAATGTCAGGTCCTTTCCAAAAAGCGCCACTATTTTCCAATCCGGTTGAGGTATAAACAAAAGTTTTACCACCGATTTGAAAATCAATGGTTTGCTGCGAAGGCTTTTGAATTTTGTTTATTTTTTTCTTTGCTGTTTCCAAGCTGTTTTCAAATTGGAATAGTTTGAGCAGGCCCGCGATTTCAAAAACCTGATACACGTCAGCCGGCGGAGAAACGATATAGAGCTCGTTTTGGCTTTGAAGCAGTGTTTTTTTTGCTTTCAATAAAATCCGAATCCCTGCACTCGACAAATAGACGCATTGCGAAAGGTCTAAGATCAAATCTTTGCCGGTGTTGACAAAGCTTGTGAGTGTTGCTTCAAGACTTGAGCTTGTGTTGGCGTCAATCCTGCCTATCGGTTGGATGATGCTGTTTACTTGGTCTGTAATCATTTCCATTTCATGGGAGCGTGAGTTCGGGAACAAAGATAGCAAACCCACTGAAATGATTGGTGTATTTGAGGTTGAAGTTGGTCTTTGGTCTCGTCTTGAGACGCGAGCTGTTGGCGAGGCTTTAGCCTTTTTTAATCATTTACAATCATTAATCATTAACAATTAATCATTAACACTTAACCATTTGTCATTTAAAGCAACAAATCGAAAAATGCCCTTGAGGGGAATCGCGAATCGTAAAAAACAACAAAAACGATTTGCGCCTCAAGGGCATTATGTTCGAACTTATTCTTTAACCAAAGAATCGAGGCAAAATTACGCCGATCTGTGAATCTAATAACACTGATTCAGTTAACGGTTCAAATGAATGAGAAAGGGGACAAGCTGCCGCATTTTGGTTTTCTGCCCAATGCTTGATATTTATTTGGATGAAAAATGTTTAATATTTCAACGTTTTTTTCCTCTTCACATGAGCAAAACCAGCCTAAGAAGCCTAAATGTTAACAATAGGTTAAGTGTTGACACTTATTTTGCTTGGTCTTGGTGCTGCATACGGCGGCAAAAAAATCTACGATATGCGCAAAAAATTAGATGAATAAGCTTCTGATATTTTGTGATAAAAACCGATCTGTCGTTGTGATGGATAGGTTTTTTTATGATAGGTTGCTGCCGTTGGAAAGGAATTTGGTGAAGCCAACACCTGACCTTGGTCCATTAGAAAGCTCAAAAACCTCGCGCCAAAGCTGTATCTTTGTGCCGGTAGGTGTGGCCGGTGAGCACTGGAACAAAAAGGCACTTTCGACGATTTTGAAACTACAAGCAACAGAAAAGATGAATTACCAAACAATTATCGAATCCGTTTACCAAAAGGTGAAGGCGACTGAAAATATCGGCGAGTTGGCCTCCTATATCCCTGAGTTGGCCAAAGTAAATCCCGATAGTTTTGCAGTGCACATCACTTCTGTGGATCATCAGAATTACGGAGTTGGCGATTACGATTTGAAATTTTCATTGCAAAGCATCTCCAAAGTGCTGACACTCAGCTTAGCTTACAGTATTTTGGGCGAAAACCTCTGGGAGCGCTTGGGTGTTGAGCCATCGGGTACTGCCTTTAACTCACTCAGTCAGCTTGAGCTTGACAAAGGGATTCCAAGAAACCCGTTTGTGAATGCCGGTGCATTGGTGGTTTGCGACATCTTGATTACGCAGTTGCAGCAGCCAAAAGTTGATTTTTTGTCCTTTTGTCGTCACATTACGGGCATTAAAACCTTAGACTATTCAGCCCGCATAGTCGAATCAGAAAGGATGGTGGGTTACCGCAACATCGCTTTGTGTCATTTCATCAAGTCGTTTGGCAACATCATCAACGATCCTGACGAGGTACTCGATTTTTATTTCAACATCTGTTCGTTAGAGATGAGCTGCTCTGAAATGTCGAAAGCTTTTCTTTTTTTGGCTACAGAAAATTTTAGCACCAGCTTCACCGAGCGGTTTTTAACCTCGAGTCAGGCCAAGCGTATCAACGCCATCATGCAAACTTGTGGCTTTTACGATGAGTCGGGTGAATTTGCCTTCAGGGTAGGCCTACCCGGCAAAAGCGGCGTGGGCGGAGGCATCATGGCCATCCATCCCAACAAATACTGCATCGCTGTGCTCAGTCCCAAACTCAACCCAAAAGGAAACTCCTACCGTGGAATGAAGTTTCTGGAACTTTTCACCACCGAAACTCAGCTGTCAATCTTTTGATTTTTAAAGCAAGGGTTTTTTTGCGTTTGGCGTTTGGAATGACCCAATAGTAGGGGCAAAAACGCCGAACGCAAAACGCTAAAGGCGAACAAAAATATTTCCTTCCAACACTGTGCTTCATTCAGCAAAATGATTAATTTAATGGCGTATTTTATGACTAAAAACTAATCAAATCATATGTATGTCATTCATTGGTATTCACTTGCGTTTTGCTGTGTTGAGCTGCTTCTCGTGGCGCTCTTGGTGGTTTCTTTTTCAATGGGTTGTAACATTTCGTTGATTTTCTGATGTACCTCAACAACCACAGCTATTACAGCTTACGCTACGGCATGTTCTCCATCGAAAGCCTTGTTGATCGTGCCCAAAGTTTGGGCATTCAAACCTTGGCCCTCACCGACATCAACAACACGATGGGGATGGTTGACTTTGTGAAAGCTTGTCGCCGCAAGGGCATGAAACCTATCGCCGGTGTTGAGTTTCGCAATGGCGATGAGCTGTTGTACGTCGCTTTGGCGCGCAACAACAATGGATTCAGGGCTTTGAACGAAATGTTGACGCAGCACAACCTCAGCGGTTTGGCTTATCCGCAAAAGGCTCCCGCTCTCCACGATGTGGTTGTGATTTACCCTTTCGGGACACGGATGGCCACGCAGCTGACTGACAATGAGTTTCTTGGAGTGCGTTTGTCGCAGGTGCCCAAATTGCTCAGAACCGAGAGGGAACTCAAGAAGGACAAACTGCTGCTGCTTCAGCCGGTGACTTTCAGCGATGAGGCGGCATGGTATATCCACAAAAATCTGCGGGCGATTGATCATAACATCTTGCTGAGTAAGCTTTTGCCTTCGCAACATGCCGATCATGACGAAGTGATGTTGCCTCCCGAAACCCTGGGTGCTGCTTTTGCGCTGTATCCCGAGCTGCTGCGCAACACCCAACTTTTGCAAGATGATTGTGGGATTGACTTCGATTTTTCGACCATCAAAAACAGAAAAACCTTTACCGGCAGCCGAAACGACGACCGTGCTTTGCTCCAAAAATTGGCTTTGGATGGGATGGCCTACCGCTATGGCAGCCTCAACGAACAAGCGCGCAAAAGGGTTACCGATGAGCTTACCATCATTGATAACTTGGGCTTTTCGGCTTATTTTCTCATCACCTGGGATGTGATCCGTTATTCTATGTCGCGCGGCTTTTACCACGTGGGTCGCGGCAGCGGAGCCAACAGCGTGGTGGCCTATTGTTTACGCATCACCGATGTTGATCCCATCGAACTTGATCTGTATTTCGAGCGTTTCCTTAATCCTAAACGTACCAGTCCGCCCGATTTCGACATTGATTATTCCTGGAAAGAACGCGATGAGGTGATTGATTACATCTTTAAAAGGTATGGCCACCAACATACAGCCTTGCTGGGTACCATTTCTACTTTTCGCGGCAAGTCCATCTATCGTGAGCTGGGCAAAGTGCACGGCTTGCCCAAGGCAGAAATTGATGAGTTGTCGGCCAATCCCAACCGCTATTACAACCTCAACGAACACACACGTCACATCCACGAACTGGCGCAGCACATCCTCGATTTTCCCAATCAGAGGGGCATCCATGCCGGTGGCATCCTCATTTCCGAAGAGCCCATCACACAATATGTGGCACTCGATATGCCTCCCAAAGGGTTTTTAACGACCCAATGGGACATGTATGTTTCGGAGGAGTTGGGCTACGAAAAACTCGATATCCTCAGCCAGCGGGGCATAGGTCATATCAAAGAAGCTGCCGATCTCGTTCGCGAAAACAGAGGAATCACTGTGGATATTCATGATGTTCAAAGGTTTAAGAGCGATCCCAAGGTACAGCAGCAACTGCGCAATGCCGAAACCAACGGTTGTTTTTATATCGAAAGTCCGGCCATGCGTGGCTTGTTGCGGAAGCTGCGTTGCGACAATTACCTCACTTTGGTGGCCGCCAGCTCCATCATCAGGCCGGGTGTGGCCAAATCGGGGATGATGCGCGAGTACATTCACCGGTTTCACCATCCGAAAGCCTTTAGTTATATCCATCCGGTGATGGAGCATCAGCTGAAGGAAACCTATGGTGTGATGGTGTATCAGGAGGATGTGCTCAAGGTATGCCATCATTTTGCCGGCCTCGATCTGGCCGATGCCGATGTGTTGCGCCGCATTATGAGTGGCAAAAAACGGAAGCAAAACGAGTTTGAGGAGATTGTGCATCGTTTTTTTTCAAATTGTGCGCAAAGGGGTTATCCTGAAGCTGTTGTCAAGGAGGTATGGCGACAAATTGAATCCTTTGCCGGCTATTCATTTTCCAAGGCCCACTCGGCCTCTTACGCTGTGGAGAGTTTTCAAAGTCTTTACCTCAAGGCGCATTATCCGTTGGAGTTTCAGGTGGCGGTCATCAATAATTTTGGAGGTTTTTACCACACTTGGGTGTATTTCAACGAGGCCAAACGGCAGGGGGCAACGGTGCATTTGCCTTGCGTCAACCAAAGTGTTTATCTCACTTCGGTGAAAGCCGAAACCGTGTTTGTCGGCTTTGTGCATGTGGCCGGATTGGAGGAAAAGTTGGCCCGACAGTTGGTGGCCGAACGACAGCGCGGCGGTGTTTATGGCAGTTTACATGATTTTATTGATAGGGTGCATCCGTCCATGGAGCAGCTGATTTTGCTCATTAGGGTGGGGGCGTTTGCCTTTACGCGACAGCCTAAAGCAGGCTTGTTGTGGGAGTCGCATCTGTATCAAAAAAAGAGCCATTCAACTGAAAATCAAAGTTTTCTTTTTAAAGAAGAGGCACGTCATTACCGTTTGCCTGAGCTGGAAGGAAGCAGGATAGAGGATGCCTACGATGAAATTGAGCTTTTGGGTTTTCCGGTGTCTTTGTCGGATTTCGATTTGCTTCAAACCGGCTTCAGAGGCGAGATACAGGCCAACGCGATGTTGTCGGCTGTAGGCCGCAAACACCGCATGATAGGTAAGTTGGTTACCATTAAATATGTAAAAACGGTAAGGGGCGAGTTGATGAACTTTGGCACTTTTGTAGATTCAACGGGTGAGCTGTTTGATACGGTTCATTTTCCGCCTTCGCTCAAGGCGTATTCTTTTCAGGGAGCGGGCATTTATTTGATGCTCGGAAAAGTGGTGGAGGAGTTTGGCTATCCCACACTCGAAGTGGAGAAAATGGCACGCATGCCCATGAAAGCCGATCCGCGACAGGGGTAGAAAAGAAGTTATTTGTCTTCCTCTTCTTCGGTCAGTCCATCGTCGAGAAGAATAATGGTTTGCGATTGCGGCAATTCCTGCACTTTTTTGAGTTTGCGTTCAATGGCTCTGGTGCGGGTTGACACCAGCTGGTCAATGTCATTGCTGGCTTCGTTGATTTTTTTCTGGGCCCTGTCGAGGATGCCTCCAAACTTAGAAAATTCTGTTTTTACAGCACCAAGAATTTCCCATACCTCACTGCTTCTTTTTTGGATGGCGAGGGTTTTGAATCCCATCTGCAGGCTGTTGAGGATGGCGGCGAGGGTGGTGGGGCCTGTGATGATGATTTTAAATTCGCGCTGGAGTTGTTCCACCAGATCGGTGTTGCGCACCACCTCGGCGTAGAGGCCTTCGATAGGGAGAAACATAATGGCAAAGTCGGTGGTGAAGGGCGGATCGAGGTATTTGTCGCGGATGTCTTTAGCGAATTTTTTGATGCTGGTAACGAGTGTGCGGTTGGCTTCTTCGGCCTTCGCTACGCTGGCTTCGTCGTAAGCCATTTGCAGCAAATGGTAGGCTTCTTGCGGAAACTTGGCATCAATGGGCAGATACACCGGCTGGTCGTTGTCGCTGCGACCGGGCAGTTTGATGGCAAACTCAACATGGTCGCCACTGGAGCGTTTGGTTTTTACGTTGGTTTCGTATTGTTCGGGTGCTAGAATCTGTTCGAGAATATTGCCCAACTGAATTTCGCCCATCACACCGCGTGTTTTCACATTGGTGAGTACGCGTTTGAGTCCGCCCACATCTTGCGCAAGGGTTTGCATCTCGCCCAATCCTTTTTGAACGCTTTCTAACTGTTTGCTCACCAGCTCAAACGACTGACCCAAGCGTGTTTCGAGTGTTTTTTGCAGCTTTTCGTCCACGGTTTCGCGCATCTTCTCGAGTTTCAGCTCGGTGGTTTGTATCAAGACATCTTGTTTCTTTTCGAGGTCAATAAACTTTTGTTTTTGTAAATCGTTAAAGTCCTTTACGTTGGCTGTGAAGCTGGTTTGAAATTCACGCAAAGCTTGCTGCATACTTTCCCTAATCTCAGCGGCATTGCGCTGAAACTGCTCGGCCAGTTGGGTAAGTTTTTGGTCGAGTTTGGTTTGTATCAGATCCATTTGTTGGAGGCTGCTTTCATTTTGGGTTTTCTGTGCCAGGGCACTTTCTTCTAAGCGGTTTTTGATTTGGTCGTTGATGAGAAGTAGGCTTCGCGACAGCTCTTCGCGGTTTTCTTTGTTGCTGAGCTCGCTTTTTTCGGTCAAGCGGCTGAGTTTTTCTTCCATCGTTTTGTTTAATTCGGCCAATATCAATCGGTTACTTTCTTGCATGGCTTTGATGTCTTCACGCTGGGCCAAGCTAATTTCACTCAGTGTGTGGAGGAAGCTCTGCTGAAATTTATTGAAGTTGCTGCCCAATTCCTCACGGTTATTTCTGAAATCATCTTTAATGGCCGATTCCATACGGAGGATTCCTTTTTCAAGGGTGTCCATCTTGTTGGCAGCTTCATTGTTGGTTTTCAGTTGCTTGATGGCATTTAAAATCATTATTCCTAGAGCGACGAAGGAGATGAGAAGCAGAATTTGAAGGGGCATGAGGAGGTTTTCCATGAGTAAGAGTGATTGGATGATGGAGTTACAAAGATGCAGCTTTCAAAGGTGATGAACAAGCAATATTGGTCAAAAAAATCGATTGTATTTGAGGGCAGAAGAGAGTTTTTTTGAGGTTTATAGTGATTTAAGCAGTGCTTTATGTAAATTTGCAACATCTTTTAAAGTTTAAAAAATACCAAATAGTACAACTTTTTATGGGCAGAGCATTTGAATACCGCAGAGCGGCAAAAGAAAAACGTTGGGACAAGATGTCGAAAGTGTTTCCTAAATTGGGCAAGCTGATTACGATTGCTGCAAAAGAAGGAGGTCCTGACCCCGAGATGAACGCCCGTCTGCGCAACGCCATTCAAAATGCCAAGGCTGAAAATATGCCTAAGGACAATATTGACAATGCCATTAAAAGAGCCTCGGGAAAAGATGCCGAATCTATGGTGGAAATTGTTTATGAAGGGAAAGGCCCACATGGCGTTTTGGTGTTCGTTGAATGTGCCACCGACAACACAACCCGCACCGTTGCCAACGTGAAATCGTATTTCAATAAATCGGGTGGTTCCTTTGTACCCATCGGATCACTCGAGTTTATGTTCACGCGCAAAGCTGTTTTTGAATGTAAGGCAACCGATGGCATTGATGTGGAAGAACTTGAGCTTGAGCTTATTGATGGTGGTTTGGAAGAGATTGAATTGCACGAAGATACCTTGTTTTTGTATGCTGACTACACCAATTTCGGCTCGCTACACGATGCCATTGAAGCCAAAGGTCTTGAAATTGTGAAATCGGGTTTGCAGCGTTTCCCAAATAGTCCGGTGCAATTTACCGACGAACAAAAGGTAGATATTGAGAAACTCCTGGATAAAATTGAAGACGACGATGATGTTCAGGCTGTTTATACGAATATGGAATAGCCGATAGAGAAGTATTGATGTTTCAAAAGCAGATGAAGTCCATCTGCTTTTTTTACAGCTCTTGAAGGTAATCCGAGAGGGAGGTGGTACTGGGGATGTCGAGTTTTTTGCGTAAACGGTAGCGGCCCATTTCCACGGCACGGATGGAAATATTGTTTAAAGCTGCAATTTCTTTCGACGATAGGTTCAGCCGCAGCATGGCGCAGAGCCGCTCTTCGTTTTTGGTAAGTGTAGGGAATTTCTGCTTCAGTTTGCGGTAGAAGCTTCTGTTGACTTGGTCAATGTTGTTTTGAAAATCATCCAGGTCTTTTTGGAGGTTAATGCTTTGCTGTACATTGATTGCCAACTCTTTAATGCGCTCTTCACGTTCTTCAGCCGGTGCATTTTTTAGGTTTTTCAGCTCCATTTTCAATTCATAGAGAAACTTATTTTTCTCTACAAGATGCAAAGCCACGTTGGTGAGGTCGTTAGATTTGTTTTTCAGCTCAATTTCCATCCCCGTTTGTTTGGCTTTGTTAAGGGCAGCTTGTTGTTCCATTATCAAATTATTTTTTCGCTGCTTCGCTCTTAACTTGCTATAAACGAGTATGGTAACAATAATAACCAGCAATAATGACAGTGCCAGCAACAATTGCCTGAAATGATATATCTTTTTTTCGCGTTGCAGCAAAGCAATTTCATTGTCTTTTAATGCGATTTCTTTTTCTTTGATGTCGAGGGTAAAGCGCGAATACAATTCATCCAACTGGTCGGCTTTGGTGCGCGCAAACAACGAATCATTCAATGAGCTGTACAATTTGAACATGTCGAAGGCTTTGCGGACGTTTCCTTTGCCTTCATAAGCAATGCTCAATCCTCGTCCCGCATCGCGTTGACCATTCAGGTCGTTGAAACCTTGGGCCAGCTTAAGAACTTCGGTAAAGGTAAGCAGGGCAGCATCATAATTGTTGGCCGCATTGTGATGGTTCCCAAGGGCTGTCATGCTTACAATCAGGGCCAAGGTGTCGTTGTCTTGTCTGTTCAAACTGATGCTTTTGTTATAATATTGTAGTGCCAAGTCCGATTCTTCCTTGGAAGAATACACAAATCCTGAATTTAAATAATTGATTGCGAGGTACTTGAAATTTTTTGTTGCCTCATTTATTTTGATGGCTTGGTTGTAAAAATCGAGTGCTTTACTAAAATCATTTTTCAATCTATAAATTTCACCCAAGTTGTTTAATGAGGCTGCAATACCATTTTGATCGCCAATTTCTTCACGGATTTTCAGTGCATCCTTAAAAAACGACATGGCCTTGTCTAATTCGTTTTGATAATAATAAATGCCACCTATTGAATTGTAAGCCGTAGCCATTTCCATTCGATTGCCAACACTTTCTGCATACGCAAGGGCTTGGTTAAAATGAACCATTCCTTGTTCATAATCGTAGTTGTTGGTGATATAAATGTGGCCTAACTTGTTGAGCAGATGTGCCAATTCATTTAAATCGCCTAAGTTTTTGTAATGCTTAACGCTGATGAGGTAATAATTGATAGAAGGCTGGTAGTTGTGCTTTTTCTCAAAAATTTCGCCCATCACTTTATTGGACAAAGCACACGAGGGAATAGACTGTAAATTGGTCGCCATCGAAAGGGCTTGACGGCTGTAATATAGCGCTTTATCCGGGTCTTTTTCGCTTAAAGCGATGGCAATTTTATTTAATAATTGCACTTTTTCCTCGCCTTCTTGCAGCTGTGGAAGCACTGCTGCCAAACTATCGGCCAATGCCTGTTGCGGCTCGCATTTAATGTGCTTTAGTGGAACAATTAATGCAAGTAAGAATAATACAACAGCAAGGTGATTTTTATTCATAAGGGTCGGTAACCGGTATCACGTAGTAATCGCCGGTACGCGGATCTTTATAAAATTTGCTGTAACCATTAATGCTTTCTAAGTTAGCATCCACGCGGCCTTTGATAAAAACTGTGTTTTCAACATCCACTGTTCCTTTGATGTTGAGGGGCTCGTCGGATTGGACTTTGGTGGGGCGGAGCTGCGGTATGATTCCTGCATTTTGCAACACGATCACCCACACACCAATCACAAGCAGTACAAGCATGTTCTTTAAAAATCCATAATGATGTTCCATAAAATTGTATCTTTTTTAGGATATTTAATTCGATTAATACCAAGCTGCTCCGGCAATTCTAAAAGGCCACGGAATGGAAACCAAGATTAAGAGCAGAGCGATGGTATAATACCAAAAAAGGCTTTTCATCTTAGCAGTTCCTTCGACGGCTTTTTTCCATTTCACATAGCCAATGGTGACAAGAACAAGGGCGATCAGCATCAAACTGATGTGTTCAACAAGATAAAACCTGAGGACGGAATTTTTCATTGAGGCAGCCTGAAAAACAACTTTAGGACTGATAAAATACAAAATCAACCCGATAATGAGTTGTATATGGCTAATAATGAGTGTGAAAAGAACGTAGGATTTTATTTTATTCGATGGCGTACTTTTTTTTGAAGCGATGAAAAGTACTACTATTGAGCTGATAAAACTGATAAGTAAGATCCATCGAAGTCCTGAGTGCGTGTGAAGTAAGGCAGTGTGCATAGCGGTTTGTTGTGTTATTAAGGATTAAAAATGTGGTCAAAAATAAGCATTTTACTGATTTCTTTGCTGCTGGTTGTTTATTCTCGACTAAAATCTTTCTTCGCTTTTTGCAGAACCAAAATGAAGAACCAAAACCAGACCGATGTCAAAAATCATTTTCCGATTCCAAAAAAATATACCAAAGGTTCATCTATCAAAGCTCGCCAATTGCCCCACGAATGGCCTTCATTCACTTCTTTGTAAAGCAGAGGATAATTCTTTTCGGTCAAAATATCGCGCATCAGCCTTGCTTTTTCTTGGGTGTCAAAGATGGTTCCGGTACTCATATATATCTTTAGCGGCAGCTTTTCACTGTTTTGAAAGTCGTTAAGAATTTTATTGTCGAAGGCCGGCGAATGGATGCCAATCAAATGAAAACTATTGCTATGTGTGAGGCCAAAAAAGGCCGAGTTCCATCCTCCAAGCGAAGTGCCTAAGATAGCTCTTTTTGACGGCAATGGATTGGTTTTGAAATTGTTATCAATGATTGGGATGAGTTCTTCGGCTACAAAAGCAGCAAATTTCGGATTGGCCCTGTATTCGGTCATTCTTCGGTTGTTGCCATTGTTGAGATCGCGTGGATCAATAAAAACAGCTATCACGGCTTCAATGGTTCCCTTAAAAATGAGATTATCCAAAACCGTAACCATTGCACCAAGATTTTGATCGGCATATTCATGTCCGTCGGTGACATAAATCACCGGACAATTGCTCACCGAAGCATAATTGTAAGGTGTATAAACTCGGTAATTGACGGCATAGTTGAGGCGGCTCGGACTACTTTGGATCTGCATGTTACTGCTCAATGTGCCCTTTATCATGCCGGGTGCCAAAACTGTTTCTTCGGGAAATTGCCATTCGGGCATCAAAAGGGCTGAGTTAGGGCCAAAGCCGCTGTATTGGATCTGTGGATTGGCCGGATCGAGAATCCAGTTGTTTCCGACTATGATTTTGTAGTCGAGGCGCGCATTTGGCGGAAAACTCTTCTTCAAACTCCAATATTTTGTCTCCCCCATTTTTTGTCCCACCCAAGCTTCCATTTCTGAGCCCCAGCCGTTGAAGTCGCCCACCCAAGTAGGAGCGGAGCTGCCGCGATACAAAAAAACCGCCGTGTCGTGCCAACGAAACGGAATCTGTTGGTTTGTTTTGAGTGAATCCCAAAAATCTTGCATCTGTTGTTCGCGCAGGACCGAATCACTCACTAACAGCAGCGAATCCCAACAGGCTTCAAAATCATGTATGGATTTAAAATCACGATAACCGATCACTTGTTGTGAAGGTTCTTGGGTTTCTTTTGCACAGGAAGAGGGAACGAGCATCAAAGTGAAAAGGGTGAGGTGAAGAGTAATGGAACAAATATATTTGTGCATCTGCATCATATTTAATAGATTATGAAGTGGAAAACAATTAGAATTTCCACCTGAGTTGTAGTTTTAAGTCGGTTTTGCTGTTTCCTTCAATCACGTCAAGTCCGCTGCCGATCGTGCTTCGGCTGTCATACCAAGTGTGTGCAATGCGCGCCCAAATGTCAAGGTTTTTTATGGCTTTCAGTTTTAATAAAAGGTAGGCACGGCTACCTTTTTCGGAGAAGGCCGGAATGGAAAAGGCATACAGCACGTCGCTTTCGTAGGCGTAAAGACGGGCATCATAGCTGTCGGCATCAAAAACGGCATAGCGAAAACTCAATTCAAAAGGTTGGTCTTGAGGGCGATACTGGACATCTTGATAAATAATGAAACCGTATTTGTGAGGCTCTTGACTACGTTTATAGTCAATCAGTTCAGCTCTGCTTTTAAATACAAATGCTTGGCTTACTGCATAATTGATGTGGAAACGATAGGTGTTTTTGGTTTCAGGGACAATATAATCAATCCAATTCAAAGGACTCTTGTCGTTGGTCATCTTCTGTTTGGTTCTGAACCGCAAGTAAAAGTCGGCGCGACGGCTGATGCGATAGTCTGATTGCACAAAATAATCATACCCTTTGCTTGGGGCATCGGTTGAAAAGCGCAGCCACTGAAACTTAAACTGGTCGGAATAGGCCGAGAGTTTCCAGCCGGGAGCCAAACTTGCAACAATACCTGCGTATAAACCTGATTCATTGTTGGTTGCGGTGCTTTCGGAAAAGGCATTGCTGAATAGATTTTGATATTCTTTTTCGTAATGACGATATGCCACAGTAAAGGACACAAAGCCCGCCGGTTGAGCTGCAAAACCGGCAATACCGGCCATCCCGCCATTGTCGCTGCGGCCCACTTCGCCAAAGAAAATGATTTTAGGGTTCACCCAGCGCCAGTCAAAACCCTGATTCATTAACCTGTCTTTTTGAAAACGGAACTGTGAATACGGATAAATACGTGGGTTCAAAGCGGCGCCGAGTACCATTTGGTGCATGGTGTAGCCCAACTCGAGCTTTTTACTTCTAAAAGCAACGCGGCCTCCATAAAGGTTTTGCTGCACCGTTCCTTTATCAGAAAGCTCGTTTACTGTTCGGTGTAAGCCGCTCTCTTGTAGGCTGGTAACAAAATAACTGTCATTGCTGAGGCTGTCGGGTAGTCCGGCGTTGGCATCAATATTTTTGGAGGAATAGAATACGGTTACTTCAAACGCTTTGAGGTTGATGGTTGCTGCGGCACCGCGCAAAAAGAAGCTTTCGTTGACCGAGGAGTTGGCTTTTAATCCTCCACCAAATCGCATCACTTGTGTCGGCACAGTTGATTTGCCAAACGAAAGCCCCGACCATAGTGTGATTCCTTGTCCGAATGATAGATGATAATCGCCTAATGCAATGGCTTTTACAATTCCAACATCAGCAACAAAAGCGTGCATGGATACAAAATCGAAGCCGTTTTTTAACTTGCTTCCCAGTATGCGTTGCAGTGAATCATTCACTTTGTTCTTAAAAAAAGCCTCTCCTGCATCTTTGTCCATGGTGATACCAGCTTTCACTCTGTTGCGGTAGTTAAAGCTGTATTTGGCATACACTTTATCGTTGGAGCCAAGGTAGCGCGATGAGGGTTTTTTCCACAGCGCTGAATCTTCAATCGGCTGATAACCTGCTTGTTGATTGAGGTTCTTTTCTAACCGAGTGATCAGCTGGTGCCGCCCGTATTTTGCAATCTGCTTGGGTTTCAAAACGTTTTTTTTGTTGTCGCTGCTCACATCAATGATAGGCGTAATCACGGCCACTGTTTTTTCATCGAAACCTTCCACCAGGGCCAACTCATAAATGCTCACAAAAGCACCAAACTTTTTAAGGTGTTGTTGTAGGTTTTGCAACTGAAAATCAGTGATCAGGTAAAGGTTTCTAAGTTGATCAATATCAGGCCCGTTGATGTTGATTTTGTTTTCAGTATAAAAATAGTAATTCTCAACAAGGTCGGTAAAATCCACTTGGGCATCCAATGCTTCGGCAATGGCTTCAATTTGCGCTGTAATGCGATCGTTGAGCTGAAGGGAGGTGGTGTCACTCTCTTGTGTATAACCCACAAAGGGGAGCCATAACAAGAGCCATGCGAGAAGCTTTTTTTTGTGAAGTTGAAGCAAGCACATAAGCTTTAAAATTTACCGAAATGATAGATTAAACTGGCTTGCGCAGTGCTTCCCAACACTTGATGCAGGGAGGCAGCCAAGTCGAAATGAAGTCTTCCGGTATGCCATCCGGCACCAAAAGTGAAGAGGCCGGGGTTGACAGCAACGCCTGTTCGGGCATAAAACTTTTCATTGATTTTGTATTCTAAACCCAGTCGGCCGTCGGGGCCAAAGTCGGTTCTCTTTTCTATTTCCATCACCGCTGTGAGTTGTGTAGTAAAATGATAATCCAAGCCAATGCGCATTACAACGGGGATACGTTCGTTGGTAAGTTCGGAGCGTTTTACGCTTAGTGGATTGAAAATGACCGCCGCAGCGGTAAGTTTTTCGGTGAGATCGGATTGTGCGCCAATCTCAAAAGTTACATGATCGCTTCCAGGATAGCCTTCGGCAAAACGGCTCGAAAGATAATCCAGCTGCAATCCCAACCGAAGCATGGACCCAAACGACCGGGCGTAGGCGATGCCAATTTTATTTTCTTGGTATTGGCTGTAACCGAACTGGTTGAAACTTAAACCTAAGACGCCAAAGTTAACCGGTAAAACCACCGCCGCACTCTTTAAACTTAACTCTTTTAATTGGTGACGGTTTTCAAATGCGATGCCTGCACCTATGCGTTGTTCCAAAGCGATGCCTGAGGGATTGTTGTGAATGGCCCAAAAATCGGTTAAACTCACAGAGGCTCTGCCCATGCCAGCCGAGCGTGCACCAATCGTTCCGTAGCCATCAAAGGCAGAGGCAGAAAGACCCCAAAATAAGAAGAGAATGATGAAATAGTTTTTCATGTGTAGGGTAGCGTTTTAAAATGCAACAACGAATTTAGATTATTTTTGCAACCAAACATGACTTATGAGTAAAACATTGCTTACTTTTTTGTCAGACTTGGCCATAAACAATGAAAAGGCCTGGTTTGATGCCCATCGTATAAATTATGAAGAGGCTCGAAATGAGCTGATTGACATTGTTGATCAAGTGATAAAACCGCTCACCGCGATTGACCCTGCGTTGGGACCGTTGGTGGCGAAAAAGTGTATCTTTCGCATCAATCGTGACGTCCGTTTCTCGAAAAATAAATTGCCATACAAAACAAATATGGGTGCCTATATTGTAAAAGGAGGCAAGGGAAGTGGAAATGCAGGCTACTATATTCATTTTGAACCCGGACAGTCATTTGTTGGCGGAGGTTTTTATGCCCCCATGCCTGAGCTGCTGCGCGCCGTTCGATCGGAGGTCTATTTTAATGCCGAAGAGTTTAAAGCCATCATTTATGAAACCCAATTTGTGACGATGTTTGGCAAATTGATGGACGAAAAACTCGTGAAAATGCCCAAAGGTTTTCCCGCCGATTTTCCGGATGTGGATTTGCTTAAATACAAGCATTATGTGGTGAGCCGGCCTTTTTCGCCTGATTTGATGCAAACGTCTGATATAGTATCATTTATAGTTGAAACATTTCAACAAATGCTGCCTTTGATGAGCTTTTTAAACCGTGCGGTAGAAAATATTGAAAAACATTAAGCCTTTATCTTGTTAAAAATTACCGTTAACTGATTCTATATGGCGATCAGTAACGCCAAAAGTCTATATTTGTATTCCTAATTGGTTGGTTGTTTTATAAGTTCGAACTTAATGCCCTTGGGGTTGAATTGATTTGTTGTTTTTTCAATTCATACCTTTCCCCAAGGGCATTCCTCTTTTTAGTCCATCACGTTTTATTGAGTCCAAATTTTCCCGGTCAGTAGTTTTTAGTAAGTTCAAAGGATACCAACTCTTCGGATTGATCACTTTTTTGCCTTTTGCTTGTTTATTGGTTAACACTGTAAAGAATTCTCCGTGTGATAGAGAAGTCTCGTCAATATTTAGATTTGGACCAATGTTTTGTTGAAATAATATCCAATCCGTTGAATGTGACAATTGATCCCAAGAGTAAAAGTCGTTCAAATGTTCCCGATATTGTTCTTCCAGAAGTTGACCATTTACACCAAAGTAATCGCCTGCACCTTTAATGCTCACTGCTCGCGTATCGTGCAAGTTCTTTTAAAAAAGACGCGAATTTTTGCGCCATTCGTGTTTCCTTTGTTTCCAGATTCCAGTCTCTGCTAACTTCATCTCCAGTGTCTTGGTTGAGCCATCGCCTACGATGAGTATGAAGTAACACTTTATTGCCACGAATAGGGAAATCCTGAACACTCACTTCTTCGTAAAACCTCATAGAAACTAAACGTTCATTGGCGTATTCTGTTGGTTTTACATTATATTCTTCAAGATAAACTTGATATAAATCTATTGATTGATCAATTTTTACAATCGTAAAGTAATCTAAAAGTCCTTGGGGTAACACCAAACTCGTTAAAAGCTCATAATTTCCTGATTCCATTGAATTAATTTTCCACCACGGAAAATAAATTTATTGTATCCCCCCAACTTTTCGGATTGATCCCTGATCTCTCTGTAAAATGCTTTATAGACAAAACATTTATTGCCTTACTTCGTGGTTTTTTATTCAGCGATTCAAGTACAATGACCCCTAAAAATTCCAAAAAAATATATTTTTCCCAAAATGGTAAATTAACCCAAATTATTCAATTGAAACTTTATCAGGGGGCTTAAATCGCTTGATATTTTGAAAGAGTTTCTCGATATAGTCTCGTTTTTTGCCTTTGACAGCCATCACCAATGTAGTTTTTCTGGCAG
>JAEWWJ010000024.1 GCA_023396415.1 Bacteroidota bacterium | reverse complement strand
TCTTCCCATTCCGAACAGAGAAGTTAAGCCTGTCTGCGCCGATGATACTGCAGTGAAATGTGGGAAAGTAGGTCGTCGCCGCCCCTTACAAAAAAACCTGCACGAAAGTGTGGGTTTTTTTTGTGCTAAAATTTTTCATTGTTGGATACTATTTCTAGGAGTTTGCCGTTTTGATGCAAATACTCACCTAATTCAATCTATGAAGAATAACTTTACCCCTCCATCTCATCTTTCTTTCAACGAAACAAATGAACTTGTGGCATTGGAAAAAGATATTGCAATAAGTCTTCAAAAATCAAATTGCATCAGCGCACCTATGGCTACACTCAAATCTATTTTGTGGTTTGAAGGGTCATTTGAGTTTAAAAAGAGTTTTATGATCGGCGATATTGACATCGTTGCCAACTGATCAGATGACCTCTTGAAAAAGAAAGACCTTTACGATCGTGTTATACGGTATTTTGAAGATCAAATGCCTATAGCTGAAACTGAGCTCCAATTTGAAAATCCCTACCAACTTTTGGTTGCGGTGATTCTTTCAGCACAATGTACTGATGTGCGCGTGAATTTAATTGCACCTCCTTTGTTTCAAAAGTTCCCGGCAGTTGAAAACTTAGCGGCGGCTACCCAAGAAGAGGTTTTTTCGATGATTAAATCCTGTTCTTATCCCAACAACAAAGCTAAACACCTTGTGGCAATGGCTAAAATGCTACGCGATGAATTCAATGGAATTGTCCCGGATGAAGTGAACCTTTTGCAGAAATTGCCCGGAGTTGGAAGAAAAACGGCCAATGTGATTGCTTCAGTTGTTTATAACAAACCTGCTATGGCTGTTGATACGCATGTTTTTCGTGTGTCTGATCGGATTGGTTTGACTACAAAAGCGAAAAATCCTTTGGATTGTGAGCGACAATTGGTCAAATACCTCCCCGAGTCCATCATTCCTACAGCACATCATTGGCTTATTCTTCATGGTCGGTATGTTTGCAAAGCCCGCAAGCCGTTATGCGATCAATGTGGCCTCAGTTCATTTTGTCGTTACTACCAAAATGAGTTGAAAAAAGATTTCAACAAATAGGGATTTGGATTGTTGATAGGGATGAATAATTGTTATTTTTGTTTCACTTCTAAATTGAATGATAATGTTAAAAATTGGTGATAAAGCACCTGCTTTTCATGGTATTGATCAGCATGGAAATACACACAACTTGAGCGATTTCTTAGGAAAAAAAATAGTGTTGTATTTTTATCCGAAAGATGATACGCCAGGCTGTACTAAAGAAGCTTGCAACTTGCGTGATAACTATGAATTGTTGTTGCAAAAAGGTTTCGTAGTTTTAGGTGTAAGCCCCGATGATACTGCTTCGCATCTTAAGTTTGCCAACAAATTTCAACTGCCTTTTCCTTTAATTGCTGATCCGGCATTGGAGATCATCAAAGCCTATGGTGCATGGGGAAAGAAAAATATGTATGGCAAAGAATATGAAGGCTTATTGAGGACAACTTTTATTATAAACGAAGAAGGTGTCATTGACGAAGCAATCAAAAAAGTAAAAACGGATGACCATACCAACCAAATTATAAACTTATACGATAAAAAATGACAACTGAAAAAGCAAAAGAAAACGCTGATAAACTGCGTTTAGAAAAACTTAAAGCCCTTGAATCTACCTTAGGAAACATTGAAAAGACCTACGGAAAAGGTAGTGTTATGAAGCTGGGGGATGATGCTATTGAAAAAATTGAATCCATTTCAACAGGTTCCATAGGATTAGATTTTGCCTTGGGCGTTGGTGGTTTGCCGAAAGGAAGGGTTGTGGAGATTTATGGACCAGAAAGTTCCGGAAAGACCACTTTGGCACTCCACGTGATTGCCGAAGCCCAAAAAGCCGGTGGGATTGCTGCGTTTATTGATGCTGAACATGCTTTTGATCGTTTTTATGCGCAAAAGTTAGGTGTTGACATCAAGAATTTATTGGTAAGTCAGCCAGATTATGGTGAGCAAGCCTTAGAAATTACCGAAAATTTGATTCGTTCGGGTGCCATTGATGTGATTGTTATTGACTCAGTAGCCGCACTCACTCCGAAAAGTGAAATTGAAGGCGAAATGGGCGATTCTAAAATGGGTCTTCATGCGCGTTTAATGTCGCAAGCCCTTCGAAAGTTAACTGCTACAATCAGCAAAACTGGAGCAGTGTGTATCTTTATCAACCAATTGCGCGATAAAATTGGAGTGATGTTTGGTAATCCTGAAACCACAACAGGTGGCAACGCCCTAAAATTTTACAGCTCAGTGCGTCTCGACATCAGAAAAGTGAGCCAATTGAAAGAAGGTGAGAATATTACCGGAAACAGAGCCAAAGTTAAAGTGGTTAAAAACAAGGTTGCACCTCCATTCCGCAAAGCCGAATTTGATATCATTTATGGAGAGGGCATCAGTAAAGTTGGTGAAATTATTGATCTCGGTGTCGAATACAACATCATTAAAAAAAGCGGATCATGGTTTAGTTATGGCGAAACCCGTTTGGGGCAAGGCCGCGATGCAGTAAAAAAACTCATCCTTGAAAACCCTGAACTGGCCGATGAGCTTGAAAAGAAAATATACGAAGCCCTCGAACAAGGTGCATAATAATTTACTATAGATATATAATGCAACCGCTGTATCATTTATATGGCGGTTGCTTGTTTTCAGGCTGTTGTCTCAATTGTGAAACTTTTTATTATGATTCATAGATATTTATTACTCACATTCTTTTCCTTCATTGTCTTTTTAAGTTCTTGCAATGACACGGCGCCAAAACAGCAAGTTTTAGCAAACGAAAAAACTTCAATTGACAATGTAACTGACTTGATACAAAAGGACAGCAACAATGCCTTGCTTTTCAACCAGCGGGCGAAGCTTTATTTGTTGGAAGGCAAAATTGAAATGGCACTCAACGATGTAAACAAGGGTCTCCAAAAAAACAGCAAAGAACAAGAGCTGTTTTTAACTTTGGCAGAGATTTACTTGCTCATGGGGCAATCGGAAGGTTGTAACAGCGCTTTGATGAAAGCTGTGGAAGTTAATCCTCAAAATCCCGTGCCCTTTTTTCGGCTTGCCGAACTTAATCTTCTGATGGATGATTATTCAACAGCCATGATTTACGCCGACCGTTCCTTGAGTCTCAGCAAGGTAAACCCTGATGCTTTGTTTACCAAAGGGCTTATCTTTTTGGCGCAAACCGACACCGTTAATGCTGTCAGGTTTTTTCAGTTTTCACTCGATCAAAAAGAAACATTTTTAGAGCCTTTGATTCAATTGGGCATCGTTTACAGTGTTCAGCGGAATCCATTGGCTGAGCAATACCTGCTAAAAGCGATTCAACTTTATCCTGAGGCTTATTCGGCGCGTTACCAATTGGCACTCTATCTCCAAGATAATGATCGGGTGAACGATGCAGTCTTGCATTATGATACGCTTCTGCAGGTTGTTCCCGACAACAAATTCGTGCTGTTTAATCTTGGCTATGTCCACATGGTTTATCTCAATAATTATGAAAAAGCTATCAATTACTTTGATGAAGTTTTGATAAACGATCCCAATTATATTGATGCGCTATACAATAAAGGCAGAGCTTTAGAAGAATTGGGTCAATATTTGAATGCGCGTGAAATTTACACCGAAGTTTTAAGTCGTGAGCGCAATCATCAACTTTCGATTGATGCACTCAATAGGCTCGATAGACGAAGATAACAGCTATCTTGAATGCGACATAAGCACGGCTTTAGTCAACAACCATTCGTCATTAAATGCTGTGCTGTCATTTAATTGTTGTTTTTTGGTGTACATGACCAAGCCAAAGTCCTTTGCAAAGTAAAACTCCATTACTGCTTCTGCAGGATTGCCGGGGTTGTCCACCACGCGGGTATGGTAAACGTCGTTATATTGTCGTCCGTTAATCGTCATTTGGTTTGAAAATCCAACATTGGTATAATCGCCTTCTGCTTGGCCTAAATGCTGCACTTCACCCCTGGGATATTTGGGTGTAAAAATGCTGAAGTACCGTCCATTGTTGAGATAAACACGGTAGTTTTCGTTCATGGTTGAACCCTGATAAGCGGTTCCTGCCGTAACTTCACTTTTAGTAAAACCAATGTATTTTGAGGTCAATGTTAGTTCATATGCGTCATAATAAAACCCATCTGTGGTAACATCATAATGAAAACGGCGATCGGAATTGACTTTTATTACCCGAATTGTATCAATGATTGGAATGCCCGCAGCGGTTTTTTGATACACCCAATAACTTGCTGAATCAAATGCGGTGTACTGCTTAAACTCCTCTGAAATTTCTTTAAAAACAAATTCGCTTTCCACTTTCTTTGTGGTACACCCAAACAAAAAAGTGAACAGTAAGCCAAGCATGGCAATCACTAAAAAATTTGAGGTATTTCTATTTTTTCTCATTTTGAATGGTTTTAATGTGTTTTTATTGGTCGTCTTTATAGAAAGGTTTTAAATCTTCAATACCTTTACTTACTTCCTTTTTGAAACATTTCTGTTGTATTGATAGCAGCATATGCACATTACAAAATTAATTTATCTTTACTGATTGGTCCAATAATTTAAAAAAAAGATTGTAAATAACTGAATAAATGGTAATTAAATAATTTTTGAAAGATTTTGAAGCGGTTACCATCCAATTCATACCAAGAAAAATATACGATATGGCAGCAAATACATTTGGAGTTCTCTTTAGATTGACCACTTTTGGTGAATCACATGGTAGCGGCATTGGCGGAATTCTCGATGGGGTTCCTTCGGGTTTTACAATTGATTTGAATCACATTCAATCTGCATTGAATCGCCGTCGCCCCGGGCAATCGCATTTGGCATCGCCCCGGCAAGAACAGGACCAAATCGAGTTGCTTTCAGGCATCATTGACGGTCGCACAACCGGAACTCCTTTGGCTTTTATTGTCTGGAACAAAGACCAACAATCGGGTGACTATGACCACCTGAAGAATGTTTTTCGGCCTTCCCACGCCGATTTTACTTATCAGCAAAAGTATGGTTTGCGCGACCACAGAGGCGGGGGACGATCATCGGCACGTGAAACTATTGCCCGGGTGGTGGCCGGAGCCATTGCTGAACAATATTTGTCTCAATTTGGAATTCATTTTCGTGCTTTTGTAAGCGGAATTGGCCACATCCAAATGCCAAATGTCAGTTCGAAAAACGTTAGTTATGAGGCTGTTGAAGCATCATTGGTTCGTTGCCCTGACGAGGATTACGCTAAAAAAATGCAAACTTTGATAGAAGAAACCAAGTTGCAAGGCGATACTTTAGGTGGTGTTATTTCATGTACAATAACCGGATTACCTGCCGGGTTGGGCGAACCGGTGTTTGATAAATTTCATGCCGATCTGGGAAAGGCAATGCTCAGCATCAATGCTGTTAAAGGTTTTGAATATGGTTCCGGTTTTGAAGGAACACAGCGCAAAGGTTCGGAAGAAAACGACAGTTTTATTGAAGGTGTTGATGGCATCCAAACCAAAACCAATCGTTCGGGTGGCATTCAAGGTGGCATTACCAATGGCGAAGAGGTGTATTTTCGTGTGGCTTTTAAGCCCGTGGCAACAATAATGAAGAAGCAGCAAACAGTGAATACCGATGGCCTGTCCGTTACGCTTGAAGCTAAAGGACGGCATGATGTGTGCGTGGTTCCGCGAGCAGTTGTGATTGTTGAAGCCATGGCAGCCTTGGTGTGTATGGATCATTGGCTGCGTTGGAAAGCGTATCAGGAGGATCTCAATCGGTAACTATCCATAAATTTTATTTTCTATTTTTGTTTGAAGCTTCTTTTTACAGAAATAGTTTGATCATATTTAGTAGCTTTGTGCCTGCATACGCAACAAAAGGAGCTGCCTTTTCTAAAATTACTTGCACGTTTTTTAAACTGAAATAAGCTCTAATTATGGAGGGACAAACACATCATTTTGATGATCTGATATTTTTACCCGCAGCATTGTCCGTTTTTGATCGTTTTGGAAAACTGGTTTTTGTGAACCAGATGTTTCGCCAAAGCTACCCACTGATTGAAGCGGAAATTCCCAACACGCAGTTCTCACAACTTTTTGATTTTTCATTTAGTGATCTTTTGGAAAGGCTTTCGCAAAACAAAGTCGTACATTTTGATGCAACAATAATAAAGTCTGCTTCTTCTAATAGATTGGATTTGAGAGCTTCACGAATAAATCCAATAGATTTACATTCGCTGATAATGGTGCTGGTGGTTTCTGAGAACCCATCACCCGACTACAAAGATTTTGCCCTTCAGGCGAGCGAGCCTCTTCCACTATTGGATGCTTCAGATACCAATGCGACGATATTTAATTTCAATATTTTCAAACAGTTGGTCAAAAGTGTTCCCTTCGGTATGGTGGTGCTTGATGCCAATGATACGATCTTAGATTTGAACCCGGGATTTTTACAGCTTTTTGGATTTGAAAATTTGAAGTTTAAGGGATTGAAGATTAATGATTTAATCGTGCCGGAGGCTTTAAAACATGAAGGCGTTCAAATGAATCAAACAGTAGTTGAGGGAAAAACCTTGACTATAGAGACGCGCCGAAAACATGCCAAAGGCCATGAAATTGATGTTATGGCTACAGGCATTCCCATCTACACAAAAGATGGTATTACTTTGGTGTTTGGTATCTATCAGGACAACAGTTATTTGATGAAGATTCAGCGCGAGCTGGAACGCGAAAAGAAGCACTTTCAGTCCACTTTTGAAAACCTGCCTTTTGGTGCAATTTTGGTCAATAAACACGGTAATGTGGTTGAGATGAACCGGGTTTTTAGCCAAATGTTTGGTTATTCATTTGAAGAAATAAATCGAGAAAGTGTTTTAAATGATATTGTTACTGACGAATTGTTTGAGCAGGTCAACCAAGAACGCAAAAAGGTTTTTAGTGGTGAGAAAGTTTTTTTTGAAACTTTACGCAAACACCGCGATGGCAGCTTGATTGATGTGGCCATTACGGCCAATCGTGTTGATGGAATGGACGATACAGAGCTATTTTTGGCTACTTATGAAGATATCAGCGAGCAAAAAAAGTTGGAGAGGGCGGTGCGCGAGCAAAAGCGGGAGTTAGAAACAATGGTGCATTTTTTACCCGGAATGATGTATCGCTGCGATCTTTCGGAGGATTACTGGATGTTTTTTGTAAGTTTTGGCTCAAAACGCATCACCGGATACTACCCCAGCGAATTTATTGAACGAAAAGTGAGTTTTGCTTCTGTTATTCTTGAAGAATACCAACAAGACTTATGGGATCAATGGCAAAAAGTGATAAGCGAGAAAACTGATTTTCAGGCGGAATATCGCATCATTACCAAAGACGGTTCGGTGAGATGGGTTTGGGAAAGAGGCCGTCCGGTGTACGATGAATATGGAAATGCTTTATTTTTAGAAGGTTATATTGAAGATATTACAGAGTTTAAAATGCTACAAGCTTCATTAAATACTGAACACGATCTGTTGCAGGCTTTGATGAACAACATTCCTGATACCATTTATTTTAAAGATCGCCAAAGTAGGTTTATTCGCATCAACGCAGCTCAAGCGGCTACTTTGGGCGTTTCATCGCCATCAGAGGCCATTGGAAAAACCGATAGCGACTTTTTCGACCCACAACATTCCGACAAATCGTTGCAAGATGAAATGGCGTTAATGGAGTCGGGCCAACCGCTTGTCAATCAACAGGAGTTTATCCTTACTTCAAAGGGTTGGCGTTGGTTTACGGCGTCAAAAGTTCCTTTTCGCAACAACAAAGGCGAAATCATTGGTTTGGTAGGTGTTTCGCGCGATATCACCCCGTTAAAAATGCTAGAAAATCAATTGCTGGAAAGTGAAGCCAACCTCAAAACGATAAATATCGAAAAAGACAAAATCTTTTCGGTGATTGCGCACGACCTGCGAAGTCCGTTCAATTCGTTTTTGCTTTTGACAGAAATTCTTGATAAAGAATCCATGAAATTTGATCCCGATGAGTTGAAAAATCTTGCCAATTCGATGTTTAAGGCAGCCAAAAGTGTTTCGGAGCTGTTAGAAAACCTCTTGTCATGGTCAACCATTCAGCGTGGTCAAGTAACCTTGTACCTTCAACCGGTTGCTCTTCGAGAGGTTGTTGACAGAACATTTGATTATTATGAGGTGCAGATGGCTTCGAAAGACATCAAAGCAACCGTTGATGTAGATGCTTTTATACATGTGAGGGCTGATGCCGGAGTACTGGGAACGATTTTAAGAAACCTTATCTCGAATGCCATCAAGTTTTCCAACAACGGTGGTAAAGTTAAGGTTAGAGCGGAACGAATTGATAATCAGGTAAAAATTACGGTGAGCGACAATGGTATTGGGATTCCTCAAAATCAAAAAGACCAGCTTTTTTTATTTGAAACCAAAGGAAGAAGAGGAACGCAAGGTGAAGCCAGCTCAGGCTTGGGCTTGATCTTGGTGAAAGAATTTGTTGACCGTTTGGGTGGAACAATTGATTTTGAAAGCGAAGTGGGCATTGGAACTTCCTTCTTTTTCTTTCTTCAATCGTCCGACTAAACAATTTTTTTGGGGTTCGTTTTCAAAAGCAAAATGAACCAAAAATAGCGGTGTTTTTGTGTTAAAAAAAACAAAGCACCCTCAAATCTTGATCGGTAGCTCCTTTTTGAAATCGGAGTTTAAAAACTTAAACGTATTTTTGTACATTATTTTTAAATATTTTCTGATATATTTTATCTAAAACCCTGATAGGATGAACTTTAAGAAACTTAACGACCTTGCCGGTTGGGTCGTCTTTTTAATTGCTACCGTTGTTTACTTCCTAACGCTTGAGCCAACAGCAAGTTGGTGGGATTGTGGCGAATACATTTCCACCGCTTACAAGCTTCAGGTAGGCCATCCCCCGGGGGCACCTTTGTTTCAAATGTTGGGCCGCTTTTTTAGTCTGTTTGCCTTTGGCGATACCAGCAAAGTTGCGCTGATGATCAATGCTATGTCGGCACTTTCAGCAAGCTTTACCATTTTGTTTCTCTTTTGGACCATCACCCTTTTAGCGCGTAAATTTATGCTGAAAGGCGACGATGCCGACAAAAAATCGAATCAATATGCTGTGCTTGCTGCCGGAGCCGTGGGTGCATTGGCTTATACTTTTAGCGATTCGTTTTGGTTTTCTGCCGTTGAAGGCGAGGTATATGCCATGTCGTCGTTTTTTACAGCAGTAGTTTTTTGGGCCATCCTACGCTGGGAGCGCGTTGCCGATGAGCCACACCATTACCGTTGGTTGATTTTTATTGCCTATCTGATCGGTCTTTCTATTGGTGTGCACTTGCTCAATTTGTTGGCTTTACCGGCGATAGTGTATGTGTTTTATTTCAAAAAATTCAAGCCAACAACAAAAGGTTTTATCTTGTCCGGTATTATTTCGGTGGCCATTTTAGGTTTCATCATGAGTTTTATGATTCCTCAAATTGTTAATATCGCCAGTAAGTTTGAGTTGTTTTTTGTCAATTCACTCGGAATGCCTTTTAACACCGGTACCATCATTTATTTTGCCATTCTAATCGCTGCTATCGTTTTTGGGCTGTATTACACGCAATTGAAACGAAAAGTTATTTTAAATACTGTCCTATTGTCATTCATGTTTATCCTTATCGGATATTCCTCCTTCTTCTTAATCGTGATACGGGCCAATGCCAATACACCTATCAATGAAAATGAGCCCAGCGATGCCATCTCGTTGTTGTCCTACCTGAATAGGGAACAATATGGCGATTGGCCATTGCTTTATGGTCAGTATTATTCCGCGCCCAAAGTTGATTTTAAAGACGGTTCGCCAGTTTATGTGAAAGACAAAAAAGTGGGCAAATATGTGATTACAGATAACCGTGCCAGCACCATACCGGTTTATGACGAACGTTTTACAACTGTTTTTCCACGTATGTGGGGCGAGAAAGCAAGTCATATCAGCATCTACAAAAGATATGGCGGCGAAGGCAAACCTATACGGATAACAAAAAACGATGGAACCACACAAGTCATTAACCGACCAACGTTTGGCGAGAACCTGAAGTTTTTTACCACTTATCAGTTGTCGCACATGTATTTCAGATATTTCATGTGGAACTTCGCCGGAAGGCAAAATGACGTTGAAAGCCAGGGTGAATACGAAAATGGAAACTGGATCAGCGGTATCAATTTCCTCGACAGTGCCAGGTTAGGAAGCCAATCTAACTTGCCCGACAGCATGAAAAGTCCCATGCGCGCTGAGTTTTATTTCTTGCCCTTATTGTTAGGCTTGGCAGGATTGTTTTTTCATTTAAAACGCAATGTTGAAGACACTTGGATTGTTTTCTTGCTCTTTGTGATGACCGGTGTGGCCATTGTCGTTTACTTGAACCAAACTCCGTATCAACCTCGTGAACGTGATTATGCTTATGCGGGTTCGTTTTATGCTTTTGCCATCTGGATTGGTTTTGGAGTGCTGTTTCTTTATAATCTTTTTTCCAAATTCCTCAACAATAAAAAAACTACCGCGGCTCTTGCTGCTGCAGGTGTCAGCTTGCTTTTGGTGCCTGGTATTATGGCTGTTGAAGGTTGGGAAGGTCACAACAGATCGGGCAAATATGCCGCCAGAGACTTTGCAATGAACTATTTGGCGCAATGCGATCCGAATGCAATTATTTTCACCAACGGTGACAATGATACTTTCCCTCTGTGGTATGTGCAAGAGGTAGAAAATTTTAGAACCGATATGCGTGTGGTCAACTATATGCTGGCTTCGGGCGATTGGTATGTGCATCAACTTGGTAAAAAGGTGTATGAATCGGAGCGTTTGCCGCTTACCCTTACTCCCGAACAGTATAACAAGGGCATCAATGAATATACACCTATTTTTGAGCGTGTTCAGAGTGATGTTGAGCTAAAAGAAGCCATTGAGTTTATTGCCGATGAACGCGATCAAACCAAAGTTCCGATGCAGTCGGGCGAAAAAATCAATTATTTACCCACCAAAAAGCTGAAGCTGACAGTGGATAAGGCTGCTGTCATTAGAAGTGGCATCGTGCCTAAAGAGCTTGAGCATCTGATTGTTGATGCCATTGAGTGGGAAATAACCCAAGGTGGACTGTATAAAAACGATTTGATGCTGTTGGATTTAATTGCCACCAACAACTGGCAACGCCCTATTTATTTTGCCAATCCCAACTCGGTGAGCAAGGTTTTTAATGTGGATAAATATTGCCACATGGAAGGTTTAGTGTATAAATTTATACCTGTTTTGGCACCGGAATACTACAAAAATATGGGGGGAGTGTATGCCAAGGGCTCTTATGATCTTTTGGTGAACAAAGCCAAATGGGGAAACATCGAGTCGCCCAAAGTAACCATTGACCGCGAAAGTTTCAGAAATGCCGCCATAGCCAAACAAAGCTATATGCGTCTGGCTCAAGCCTTGCTGAATGAAGGTAAGGCCGATTCTGCCATTATCGCACTCGACAAAAGCCTTGAGTTTTTCCCGCATAAAAAAGTTCCTTTCGACTATTTTATGCTGCCTTGGATTGATATTTACTTTGAAGCCGGTGCCAATGACAAAGCCTTTGGAGTGATGGAAAGTCTGGCAGAGCGCTACCTCGATGATTTAAAGTATTATACAGGTCTGAAAGGAAAATATTTACAATATTACGACACCAATATGCAAGAAGCAATGGCGGTTTTGCAACGTCTCTCAGATACTGCCCGTAAACGAGGTCTCAAAAATTTTCAACAAAAAATGGATGATGCCCTAAGTTCCAACATGATGTTTTTCGGCATACAATAGCTATACGTTTTCTTTTTAAAAGCCTGAACAGTAGCTTTATACTGTTCAGGCTTTTTTTGTAAGTAACATTTTCTACAACAACGAACTTGATGATAATGTTGTTTCATGCACCACAAATCATCACTTTTATCCA
The DNA here is from genome assembly GCA_023396415.1 of Bacteroidota bacterium. GTDB lineage: Bacteria > Bacteroidota > Bacteroidia > Bacteroidales > F082 > JALNZU01. The sequence goes on along the minus strand of JAEWWJ010000024.1, from coordinate 98,226 downwards.
GGCATAATTGCAGGGCGATCTTATTTAAAATCAGGGTTTAAAGTGGAACTGTGAAAACAAAATGAGTATTATTGCAACTGAAAACGACTTTTATGAAATTATTCCATTTGCTTTTTAGCGCAAGCCTCTGTTTAAGTTTGTTACCTTTAAAAACGATGGGTTGGTCAGAGCATCCCATGCTTGTTGGTCCTTCGTTGCAAGCATTACCGGTTTGGGGTAGTCTTGCGCCGGTGCAGGCAAAATCTTTGACTCATTTTTTAATGGACAATGAAACCGAATTGGCCGCTTTTTTGGCTGATCAAGAAATATGGTCGAAGGATCATCTTCCAAATTATCTTTCTCGACCTGAATCACTTGCATTTGTAGCTACCGAAAAAAAGGAAGATATTTTGAAACGTTTTTTTTACGCCATTCGGCTTAATCCAGCTGTTAAATTACCGCTTTACCTTCATTTATTGCCGTCCGATTCTTTTGGAACGCACGCTGTTGCACTTCCTCAGCATATCACATCCCTAAGCAAGTTGGGCGTAATGGCTCATACCCGGTATGTTTTTCTCGAAGAGGGTGAATATGTGTCGGCTTTCGAGGTGCTCAGAACCGCCAGCGATGAACCCGACTATGGCTTCGATCTGGGCCTTTTTGAAAATAATTCCACTAATTATGGAAAAATTTATGGCTTTGGAAAACAACCATTCGGAAACCCCAATTTAGAGTACGGAAGCCAAGCTCCGTTCCATATGGGCTTCTACCATGAATCAAAAATCTTATATGCTTTCGGTCCTTTTTTGAAAAATACTTTTGCCGATTACCGAATCAACCTTTATCGAGCATTGTCGCTTTTTGCCTTTCAACAAGGTGAAGATTATTGGGGTTGGCGTTTTATGGGCTGGTCTATGCACCATTTAGGCGACCTTTCGATGCCCTACCACAGCAAACCGCTTCCGGCTGTTAGCACTTTGAAAATGATTTGGATCAATTTGAAAGCCATGTTGGGATGGAAACAAAGCAAAACAGATGCTGTGCAATTGGTTTCAAACAAACATACCGTTTTTGAAGAGTTTCAATGGGAGGAATTACGTAAAGCATTGACTGAAAATGATTTACAACACCCTTTTCTTCGGGCATTGCGCCAACCCGATGAAATAATTCCTTACTCCGACCATTTTATTTATGATGTGGTGTCGAAAAAAGCTGCCGATCAATCCATTTCATGCAACGATGCTTTGTTGAAGTTTGTGCCTCAGCGATTTGTTTCCGATCCTTCGATTGAAGTAGGCGATTTGCCCGAAATGGACCATCTTGTTGAAGTGATCCGATCTGAAAAAGGTGAAGCTGCTGTCAACGGTCTTAATGAAGCCATCGCCGAAAGGATGCGGTCTTTTAGCATGGCCATGCGTAGCTTCCTCGACAATATGCTTCTTGAAATCCACCGTTCGAAAGCTAAAACTACCCTTTCAAAAACCCACGTATAATTTTTTTTCGCCATGGTACTTTTCAAAAAAATCATCATTATTTTGGTTGTTACAATCGCTTTTGTTGGCATTCTTGCTGTTGTTGCTGTTAGGTTTATTTCGAGCAGGGCCTTACCCGATTATAACAAGACCATTGCCATAGAAGGATTGTTGAAAGAAGTGCGCGTGTTGCGCGATTCCAATGCCATGCCACACATCTATGCGCAAAACGAGCATGATTTGTATATGGCTACGGGTTATTTGATGGCCCAAGACCGGCTCTGGCAGATGGATTTGCTCCGTAGAGTTACCATGGGACGGCTGTCCGAAATTTTTGGCAGCGATATGGTAAAAACCGACCATCTATTACGGGCATTGCAGATGACAAAAAAATCAAAAATGGTGCTTGATCGCACTGATGATCATATCCAAAAATCATTGGACGCTTTTTCGAAGGGTGTCAACCAATATATTTCTGATCATGGCAGTGCCTTGCCACCTGAATTTTTAATTCTTGGTTATCGGCCCGAACCCTGGGAAAACTTCCATACGGTCAACTTGATTGGATATATGGCTTGGGATTTATCCGGATCGTGGCAAAACGAGGTGATGATCCATCAGTTAAGGACAAAACTCTCGGATGAGCATCTTTTGGCTTTGGTTCCTGACCTTGACTTTCAAAAAAGTTTTGTGCATCCTAAAAAAACGATGGCTGACAGCAGCTTTGCCCTCCTCGATGGCAATCGAAACTTGAAGGCATTGGGCATTGAAATTGTAAGCGGTAGCAACAACTGGGCAGTTACCGGAAACAAAAGCAAAAGTGGAAAAGCGCTGATGGCCAATGATATGCACCTTGGTTTTGGGGCTCCCGGAATCTGGTATCAAATGCACCAAGTGATCGAAGGGAAGTTGAACGTTACCGGTGTGGCGTTGCCCGGTGCACCTTTTATCATCAACGGCCACAATGACAGCATTGCTTGGGGAATGACTAATTTGTATGTAGATGAAATGGACTTTTATGTTGAAAAAACCGATTCTGCTCATAAAAATCAATATTTCTTTAACAACGAATGGCTACCAATGACTGCCATTGAAGAACAGATTGCCATCAAAGGAGGCGATACGGTGCAAAAAACCTTATGGTTTACCCATCACGGGCCTGTTGTTTCGAGCTTTAAAGGCATTGACAACGAAATAGTTACCATGCGATGGACCGGAAACGACTATAGCAACGAACTACGAAGCATGTATTTGTTAAATAGGGCATCTCATTGGGCCGATTTTCGAGATGCTTTAACGACCATGCTGGCAGTAAGTCAAAATGTGGTGTATGCAGATGTGCAAGGCAATATAGGGCTACAAACAGCTGGAGCAGTTCCAGTTAGAAAAAATGGTAACGGAATAAATCCGGTGCCTGGCGACACCGATCAGTTTGAATGGATCGGCATCCTTCCTTTCGATTCGTTACCCTATACTTTTAACCCTCCTGAAGCATTTGTTTCGTCGGCCAACAACCGCACCGTTGGCCCTTCATATCCTTATTATATCGGTTACTGGTACGACAATTCAAGCCGAATTGATCGCATCCGAGAAATGATTCTTGAAAAAGAAAAGCTTGATGTAGAGGATTTTATGATCATGCAAACAGATGTGAAATCTGCATTTGCTCAAAAGTTTCTGCCCCTGATGGTTGAAACGCTTTCTCACCCAGATACGATGAGCACCATCAAACGAGAAGTTTTGGAGATGATGCGTTCATGGGATGGAACGATGTCCGTTGAAAGTATTCCATCAAGTGTCTTTGAACTCTTTTTTATTCAATTCATGCAGCATGTGATGGCCGACGAGATGGGGGAGAAGCTCTTTACTTCTTTTCCTTCGGGACTGATGCGGCACACTTTCGATTATTTTTGGCGAAATCCGCAATCCATTTGGATGGATGATGTTTCCACTCCCGAAAAAGAAACATTTGAAACGATGGTTCAGCTTGCGTTTTCTGATGCCATACAGGGTGCAATCACTCTACAAGGATCTGAGGTTACTTCATGGCAATGGGGTAAAATACACCAACTTACCTTACGCCATCCTATGGGAAAAGTGGAACTATTGAATAAACTGTTTCATTTCAATAGAGGGCCTTACGCTGTTGGTGGTAGTTTTCACACCGTCAATCCTTTTGGATATTCATTCCATAAACCTTTCGATGTGGTACATGGCGCATCGCAACGGCATATCTTTAATATGGGCAATCTTGCCGATTCTTATATGGTGATTCCAACCGGTATTTCGGGTATTCCGGCAAGTAATTTTTATTGCAATCAAACCAATACTTTCTTGAGTGGGGAGTATTATAACAGTCACTTTTTTAAAGACGATGTGGAAAATAGCAATCGGTTTGAAATGCGTTTTCAGCCTTCAAACTAACAGCTTAATGGCTTAGAGAGGCAGCATAAAAAGGAAAGCCAGAAAATGCAATATACTTCCGGCCAACACAAAAAGATGAAAGATGAAGTGGAAGAGTTTCTTTCCCTTGCGCAAATAAAACATGGCTCCGGCTGAATAGCTTAGGCCGCCGGCCACCAATAACAACAACGAACGTTCGGGTAAATTATTTACCACAGGACCAATCGCTATAACTACCAGCCATCCCATCGCCACATATAACCAAGTGGAAAGTTTGCGGTATTTAGGACTATAAAACCAAATTTTGTAGGCAATTCCTCCCAAGGCCAAGGCCCAAACTACGCCAAAAAGCGACCATCCAATCGGGCCGCGAAGGACGGTAAGCGCTATGGGTGTGTACGAACCCGCAATAAGAACATAAATGGCTGAATGGTCGAGTTTGTTGAGAAAATATTTTAAGCGTGGGTTAGAAACAGCATGAAAAATCGTGGATGCAATGTAAAGCAAAAGCATTGATGTGCCGAAAATACTGAAACTTACAATGTGCCACACATTGCCGTAAAGCGCGCTAAAAACCACTAACAAGGTAATCACTGCTATTGAAATGGGAATACCGGCAGCGTGTGAAATGGTGTTGGCTATCTCTTCTTTTCGTTTTTCTTTCCGGGTGAAAACCCTTTTTTTCTTCATGGCAATTGCGTTTATCATCGTTTTGACGGTTGTGTTTTCTCTCCAAACGCTTTCACCTTCTTGCTATTGCTGCAAGCCATAAAATATTTCTAAGGAAGTTGTTTTCATCAACAAAAGGCATGAAGAAGGTTGGCAGAAGGTGGTTTTGAATAATGATAGATTAGAAATAAAACAAGGAAATAGAAACTTTAAAGTGTTGAACGCAATCGCTTTGTCTAGTCAAGGCAATTTAAGTTTTCAAGAAAAATCACTCATAACTGACTGCAGATGCTAACTATCCAGTAGTCCTCTGCCGGTTTTCACAATATCACCGCTGGATTTCATATCCACGATTAGTTTGTCGAGAATCCCATTTACAAACACTTTACTTCGTGCGGTGCTGAAATATTTTGATATATCAATGTACTCATTCATAGTTACTTTGATGGGAATTGACTTAAAAACGGTGAGCTCTGTGAGGGCCATTTTCAAAATCAGAACATCCATCACGGCGATACGTTCCAGCTCCCAATTGGAGGTTGAAGAAGCGATGACTTTCCCCCATTTTTCGCTGAGTAAAATGCTTTCGCGGAAAAGAATTTTTACAAATTTAAGGTCTTCGTTGTCCTCATCTTTTTCGGTTTTAAGCAGCTCAGGCAAAGGGTTGACATCATCAAAGGTTTCAGGCATAAACTTCACAAACTTCATTGCGAGATAGGTAACCAAATGGTAGTCGTCAACAAAAAAGATGCTCTTTTCCTCATAGAAGCTTTGCAGCAGTTCAAATTCGGTAAAAAGCTCTTCTATCAAAAAGAGAACAAACTTTTTGTCGTCGTCATAATTGGAAGAGGCTTTGGTCATGTAGCGCTGATAGACTTCTTTTTCGCGCATCATCACGTAAAAGCGACGAACGAGCTCTTTTTCTTCCGACCAATTGATTCTATACAACGCCTCTTTACGGAGAAAATCGCGGTTGTTGGCAATGTTTTGAAGGATTTTATTTTGCGTAAAACGCATGTTGGGATTCAGGTCTTCAGCTGTTGGAAGGTGTTTTCCTTTGTTTTCTTCGAGCCGGTATTCGGCAAAACGGGTTACCTCAACAAGAAATGAAAGTTGATAGATAAACAATTCATAAAGTTTGTTGATGCTCAGTAGGAGCTGTTTTTCTCCTTGATCTATACTTGTATTGCCAGATTGAAAATAGGCGTAGAGTGCCTGGAGAACTTTTACGCGGAGGTGCCTTCTGCTAAGCATAATTGGAATGAACCTTAGTTAAAAAAACAAGGGTGCAAAGGTAGTCTTTTTCACTCTTGAAACAGAAAGAAAAATGAAATCAAGTCTTTCGACCTAAAAATTTATATGATCTTGCAATAATGTTGAGGTCTTTCAGAAGACTGTAATCACGGGCATACAACAAGTTAATTCGGCTGCGTAGCTCTTCATCGGTGATAGCGTGCGAGAAAACATCTTCAGGACTTAACACCCCTTTCCGGATTTGCGGTAGGCGCGAGGTGCCTTGAGTGGTTTTGCAATATCCCACCCAACTCAGCCGTCCAACCATGACTTTAAAGGCATTGGCCAACATATTGAAACTATTGGTTACTAACAGCATAGAGATTGGAAAGCTGATGAGCAATAAGGCCGAAAAGACGATGTCGAAAAAGCGTTTGTTGCGGCGATGACCAATATTGTCAATGCCCTGAATGGCGAAGGTGTAAAGATCGCCTTTGGTGTTGATGGAGTTGCTGCCGATAATGGAAAGGCTGTCTTCGGGAGCTATTTTGTAACTGATGCCGATGGCGTGCCATTCGGTCATTTTGTCTATAATAGCTTGATGGCTAAGGTCTTTGGAACAAAATATTACCTCGTTGATGTTATAAATCATAATGATATCCGACACCTGATTGATGTTTCCAATAAAGTTTTCAGAGGGTCGCGCTTCGCCCTCAGAAGAAACCAAGCCAACGAAATCGGTTTTGATGGCCGTGCTTTTCAAAATGGCTTCTACCCTGAGCGCTTCTTGCGGGCTGCCAATAATTAGGAAGCGTTTTTTTTCTTTGCTGCCCAACACAAATCCGTCTATGTGAAACAGAAAGCCTACCAATCGTAAGATGGAAAGAACGGCTGCAAACCATAAAGCCCATAAAAAAATCAACGCCCTTGAATATCTGTAACTTTCAGGTAGTAAGCCATATATAAGCAAAATGATTAAGGTTCCGATCAGATTTCCTTGCAAAGCCTTGCTTAATTTGTATGGCTTATCATAGCCACCACTTAAAAAAACCGCTAGCAACCACAAACCCATAAATGCCGGAATGATCACCGCTACCATCTCAAAAGGATAACTGCCGCCGTCTTTATAAATAGTGAGTTCGCCCCAAAAATTTTTAATGAGCAGGATACCGATAATAGTGAACATTGCATCAAAAAATGGCAAGGCAGTTTTTTTAACAAAACGCGAAAGCAAGGCCAAAAACGCCCTAAAATAAATGGCAATGTTGATTAAAAAAGTGAATGTTTTAGCTCTTTTTTGGTTGAAATGCTTTCGTGCAAAAATGATCATCGCGTTGTAAAACACAAAAACATAGTTCACGCTGCTTTTTTTGGTGCTTTCGCCTTTATAGTGAATGATGCGGGTTTCAGGAAAATAGTAGTTTTTATAACCTCCAAGGGTGATGCGGTAAGAAAGATCAATGTCTTCGCCATACATAAAAAATGTTTCGTCGAGTAGGCCTACCTTATCGAGCGTAGTTTTTCGAAGCAACATAAAAGCACCGGCCAGCACGTCAACCTCGTGGGTTTTATCTGCATCAAGGAAGCCCAGATGGTATTTGCCAAAGCGTTTTGAATGAGGAAATACAGCCGAAAAACCAAATATCTTATAAAAAGCCGTCATTGGTGTAGGTAATCCGCGCTTCGATTCGGGGAGAAATTTCCCTTGGCCATCCACCATTTTCACGCCCAATCCACCCGCCTCCGGATGACGATCCATAAAATCAATCACCTTAATAAAGGTGTCATCTTCAACAACAGTATCGGGATTGAGAAGCAAAATATATTCGCCTTTAGCGATTCTAATGGCTTGATTGTTGGCCTTACTAAAACCGGTGTTGTCTTTGTTTTGTATCAAAATCACTTCCGGAAACTTGCTTTGCACCATTTTATTGGAGCCGTCAACAGAATTATTATCAACTACAAATACTTCAGCATCAATCCCTTTCACTGCTTTGCGAACGGAATACAGGCATTGTTCGAGAAAATATTCAACGTTGTAGTTTACAATAACAACCGAAAGTTTAAGCAAGGCCATTCTTATGAAATCGAAGTTAATAGAAGTTCGGAAGGGCAAAAGTACGAAAGTGCTTGCAATCGGGCAGGAAAACTTTGACTGACGATTTTATGATGAACCCTCAATCACAACAACTTTGTCGGTCATCATTAAAAAGGTGCAAATCCTGCTTTTGATAAAAAACTATCTTTGGCTAAAGAAATGTTATGAAATTCAAATTCATTTTTCTTACTTTCCTTTTCTTAACCACCTCGGTCCATGCTGCCGCTGCCCCGTCAATTCTGCATTGGAACCTATCGTCAACCACTGTTCCCAAATATGACCTTTTTGAGGTTGAGGTGATTTTGCAAAGTGCTGTGCACAACCCTTATAACTATGATTCTATCACGCTTACGGCTACTTTTGTGGCACCAAGCGGGCAAACCAAAGTCATTGAGGGCTTCTTTTTTCAAAATTTCGTATCGCTCAATAACGGACTTTTAGAACCACAAGGCACTCCATTTTGGAAGCTGAGGTTTACACCAAACGAAACCGGAATTTGGCATTTCAGTATAAAAGTGGAGGATGTTTTTGGAGTTGACAGTGTCAATAATCTTAGCTTTCAATGTGTTCAGAGCAGTTCTGGAGGTTTTTTGCACCTACCGCAAGGAACCAATTATTTTAAAAATGAAGCCGGAAAAACGGTTTTTTTGGTGGGCGAAAACATTGCATGGGCCAACCAAGCCGATGGCAGCGACCGCATGAGCTACTTTCTTGATCAGCTGAGCCAACATCAAATGAATTTTGCCAAGTTGATGATGACCCCCTGGGGCTATCAAATTGAATGGTGGCCACAAGGATTAAAAAACTATTCCAATCGGCAAAAGGAGGCATTTCTTTTGGATAGTGTCTTTTCAACCGCTTCTCAAAAGAATATTCATCTGCTGCTCGGTCTTTCCATTCATGATGAGCTAAACATTTCATATTTTGGAGTGGATTGGAATTCAAATCCTTACAACATTCAAAATGGTGGTATGTGCACCAATGTTTGGGACTTTTTTATCCTTCCCGAAGCCAAAGTTGCCTTTAAAAACCGTTTGCGTTATGTGGCTGCACGTTGGGGATACGCCCCTCATTTGATCGGCTGGGAGCTGCTTTCGGAAGCGGATAATTTTTCGTGGTACAGCACGTATAAAAACCAAATTGCTGCCTGGGCCAACGAAATGGCTACTTATCTCCGTCAAATAGACCCCAATAATCATCTTGTTTCGGTGGGTTTTGCCCTGCAAGGTAGCAACCCAATGGTCTGGCAGCATCAGGATATTGGCTTTACCCAAATGCACCTATATGATAAAGTATCTGATATTGAAGGAGATGTGTTTCGGCAAGTAGGAATGTATTCTCAAAAATTTCAAAAACCTATGATCGTAGGTGAATTTGGACTTGGCCATCACGGCGATACCCTTGTTGTGTGGGACCCCGATGGCTTGGCAATTCACAATGCCCTTTGGACTTCGGCCCTGTCGGGTTCGCCGGCAACCATTTTACCTTGGTTTTGGGAAAATTATATTGATGTGCAATACCTCTACCCGGTTTTTACGCCTATAGCTTTGTTTATGGCAGATGAGCAACTAACTGATACAGATTATCTTCCAACACATATCGTGACGAAGGCGGATGAAAATGAAGATTGGATTATCACTCCCAAATACAGTGATCTTTCTACACGCGCGCCCTCCAAAAGCTTTGAACTTCACACTACTGGGCAAATTATTCCGGCAACCGATAGCTTATCGCAGATGCTTTTTGGTCCGACCTCTTTGTTTGCAGCCCTTAGGCAACCACCCGAATTGTCGGCTTACTGGCAGCAACCTACCATGGTTACCATCGAAACCGGAGTGCAAGCCTTGTCGGCGGTTTTGCAAGTGAGCCTTGATGGAGTGGTTATTCTCGAAACAACGGCTTCATCCTCAACTGAATATCTTGTTGAGGTTCCTGCCGGTCAGCATATCCTAAAACTTGACAACAGTGGGACAGGGTTTTTCTCCATCCTCGAAATACAACATATCACCATCCACGATTTTCTTCCCCCCTTGCGGGCATTTGGTCTCTTATCCTCAGAAAGTGCTTTGATTTGGGCGCACAATCGAAATTCAAACTGGAAATGGGCATTTGACCAAAGTCAAGCACCACCAACTGTTTCGGGTGAACTTCGGCTTCCTTTTGAAAATGGCATTTTTCAATTGGATTGGTACAATTCATGGACAGGAACTATTGATTCTGTTACACAAGCAAGCACAACAAACAGTATGCTTGTGATTCCGGTGATGGATTTACAAAACGATTTAGCACTCAAAATCAATCGGTTGGTAGGAATTGATAATAAAAAGCCGGTCTATCCAACCGTTATTCCTTATCCCAATCCATCATCTGACGGAGTGAATTTCGTGTTTGAAAGCGATCAGTCACAAGAAGTTACCCTTCGGATTACAGATATACATGGTCGGTTGGTTTTTCAATCGCTCAAAAATTTCCCCCGCAGCGGCTTGATGAAATTTTATTGGGAGGGTTTCGACTGTTCGGGAAACAAACTCCATGATGGAATTTACTTCTATCAACTCGTTTTGAGCAATGAAAAAGTGCTTTCGGGAAGGCTACTCAGGAAATAAACAAACAAAAGTTTCATTGTCACAGCCCCTTCGTTTCCAAGAAAAACACTAAATTTGCACTAATCACTTGATTTTATTGTTATTATATTCACAAATTCAAAACGATTTAACTGAACACAGGATGAAGGTATTTGATTTAGAAATGATTAAGGCTAAATATGCTGCTTTGCCGGCAAAAGTTGAAGCCGCACGTAAAATGTTAGGCAAACCCATGACATTTACAGAAAAGATATTGTACGCACATCTTTCGGACCGTCTTCCTGCCGAAGCATACATCAGAGGAGGTTCGTATGTTGACTTTGACCCCGACCGCGTGGCCATGCAAGATGCCACTGCACAGATGGCATTGTTGCAATTTATGCAAGCCGGAAAAAAACGCGTGGCCGTTCCATCAACAGTGCATTGCGATCATCTGATCCTTGCCAAAGCCGGTGCCGTTGAAGATTTGAAATCAGCCAATAGTGCCAACAAAGAGGTTTTCGACTTCTTGGCCAGCATCTCCAATAAATATGGTATAGGTTTTTGGAAACCTGGCGCAGGAATTATTCATCAAGTGGTGCTCGAAAACTATGCCTTTCCCGGAGGGATGATGATTGGAACCGATTCACACACTGTAAATGCAGGTGGTTTGGGAATGGTTGCCATTGGAGTTGGTGGTGCCGATGCCGTGGACGTGATGGCGGGCATGCCTTGGGAACTCAAATTTCCAAAACTGATAGGAGTAAGGCTAACAGGCAAATTAAGTGGTTGGACTTCAGCTAAGGACGTAATCTTGAAGGTGGCCGGCATTCTTACCGTTAAAGGTGGAACGGGTGCGATTGTTGAGTATTTTGGCCCGGGGGCCGATGCGATTTCATGTACCGGAAAAGGAACCATCTGCAATATGGGTGCTGAAATTGGAGCTACAACATCTATTTTTGGCTATGATGAAAAAATGGAAGAATACCTTCGCGGAACAGGCAGGGCCGAGGTGGCCGATGCCGCCAATGCGGTTAAAGACTACCTTACTGCTGATCCTGAGGTGTATGCACATCCTGAAAAATATTTCGATCAACTCATTGAAATTAATCTATCTGAGCTTGAACCTCATATCAACGGCCCTTTCACTCCCGATTTGGCAACGCCACTCTCTCAGTTCGCCAAAGCTGTAAAAGACAATGGCTGGCCCGAAAAGCTTGAGGTGGGTTTGATTGGCTCGTGCACCAACTCTTCCTACGAAGATATTTCGCGCGCTGCCTCGGTGGCACAGCAAGCTCTTGACAACGACCTTGAAGTGATGTCGGAATATACTGTTACACCGGGATCGGAAATGGTGCGCTACACAGTGGAAAGAGATGGCTACTTGAAAACCTTTGAAGAAATTGGCGGCGTAGTGCTTGCCAATGCTTGCGGCCCATGCATCGGCCAGTGGGCCAGGCACAATGCCGAAAAAGGCGAACGCAACAGCATTATGACTTCGTTCAACAGAAATTTTGCCAAACGCAACGACGGCAACCCGAACACTCATGGGTTTGTGGCATCGCCCGAGGTGGTTACTGCCTTCGCTATTGCCGGAACATTAAACTTTAATCCTATGACGGATTATCTCACCAATAAAAAAGGTGAAAAAGTAAAACTTGAAGAACCCAAAGGAATTGATTTGCCGCCTTTAGGCTTTGCTGTGGATGACAACGGATACCAAGAACCCGCAACTGATGGAAGTAAAGTGGAAGTGCTAGTAGCTCCCGATTCGAATCGCTTGCAGTTGCTAAAGCCTTTTAGTGCTTGGGATGGGAACGATTATAATGATATGTATTTGCTAATTAAGGCGAAAGGAAAATGTACTACCGATCATATCTCAATGGCCGGTCCATGGTTGCGTTACCGTGGTCACCTTGAAAATATTTCTCAAAACTTGTTAATTGGTGCAGTGAACTACTTTGGCGAAAAGACCAACGCTGTGGTAAACCAAATAACCGGAAGCATTGATACCGTGCCGGATGCAGCCAGAACATATCGCGATGCCGGCCCCGGTTCTATCATTGTTGGAGATGAAAACTATGGCGAAGGCTCCTCGCGCGAACATGCCGCCATGGAACCTCGCTTTTTAGGTGCAAAAGTGGTTTTGGTAAAATCTTTTGCACGTATTCACGAAACAAACTTAAAAAAACAAGGGATGTTGGCCATCACTTTTGTTGATAAAGCCGATTATGATAAAATCAGAGAAGACGATCGCATCAGTGTGAAAGGTTTAAAATCCTTTGCCGCCGGAAAGCCCCTTACTGTTGAGCTGCAACACAAAGATGGAAGCCGTGATGAATTTCTTGTCAACCATACCTATAATGAAAATCAATTGGAATGGTTTAGAGCCGGAAGCGCATTAAACCTTATCAAAATGAAACAGTTATAGCAAAAATGACTTGTGAAAGAGGCCGTGAAGAAATTACTTTACGGTCTTTTTTTTATTTTTCAAAATGGATTTTTGCCTTCACCTCTCTCGAGTTGTTTTGGTCTTAGGCCTTTCAGTCACACCTATGCACGCTAAAATCCTCAAAAATCAAAAGGAGGAAAATGGCTGTTGTAAATATTACCGTAATCGTTTGCACTGTAAAAAGTACCTGAAATACCAATAACAACGGGAGTTTTGGTTTGTATTGGTTACCTTTGTTTTCCATTCACTAACCTATAAATACTTGAAAATGAACACTAAACAAAATTTGATTGCTCTTTGGAAGCAGTTGTATCCGAATGAAGCTATTGAACGCCTGAATGAATTTCTTCATTCGCTTGATGTACAACCCATTAGCCACGATGTTGAATCTGATTGGTACAAAGATGCTGTTGTTTACTCTGTTTATGTTGATTTATACAGCAAAGACTTTGAAGGTCTGACCTCCAAGTTAGATTACCTTCAAGGCTTAGGCGTTTCCTGTTTGTGGTTGTTGCCCATTTTGGACAGCCCCATGCGCGATGGTGGTTTCGACATCCGTAATTATGATTTGATTCGTCATGATTTGTTAGGGCTTGAGCCTGGATTCAGCAAGGAAAAGCAAGAGGAAGTTTTCGGGAAATTCCTTCACGAAGCACATCAAAGGGGCATACGTGTCATTTTTGATATCGCCATCAACCATTGCTCCGAAGAGCATCCTTGGTTTGTAGAGGCAAAAAAATCGCCCGACAATCCATACCGCGATTATTTTATATGGTCAAAGGATACCGGTCTTTATAAAGATGCCCGAATTATTTTCAAAGGAATGGAAACCAGCAATTGGGAGCCATTGGGCGACAGTTACTTTTTTCACCGATTTTTCAATTTTCAGCCTGATCTAAATTATCGAAATCCTGAAGTCCTTTTTGCCATGCTGCGCAATATGCTGTATTGGCAAAGTTTGGGCGTGGATGGTTTTAGAGCTGATGCTATCCCTTACCTTTGGAAGGAGGACGCAACCAATTGTGAAAATTTGCCCAATACCCATGCGGTGGTGAAGTTTTTTAGAGCCGCGCTCGATTATGTGAAACCCGGAACCTTACTGCTTGCCGAGGCTTGTCAGCAACCGGCAACCGTTGTAGAGTATTTGGGTCAGGGCGACGAATGCCATGCTGCCTATCATTTTCCTTTGATGCCCATGATGTATAAGGCTATAGCTCAGCACAATAAAAAACCCATTATTGATATTCTGCATCCTAGCGTAACGCCTGCCTTACCCGAAAACGCACAGTGGTTTACCTTCCTGCGCTGCCACGATGAGCTGAGTCTGGAGCTGGTTTATGTTTCTGAGGAAGACCGAAAGTACATCCACGAAAGCTACTGTCATCAACCCGAATGGAATTTCCGGCTCGGCGAAGGGATTTCGGCACGATTGGCAAACCTTTTTGAGTTCGACGACCGAAAAATTGGCTTGGCCTACTCCATGATGCTCAGCCTACCCGGAACACCGGTTATTTATTATGGCGATGAGTTTGGAAAGGAAAATGATATGGATTATTACAAAGAAATGGCAGCATTTGCAGGCAAAGATGATACCCGTTTTTTGGTAAGAGGAAAAATAAGATGGGAATTGAGAGAAAGTCAATTGGCCGACCCTGAAACATTTCAGTCTAAAGTTTTCACACGAATCCAAAAAATGCTGCAAGTGCGCAATGGCAAAAAAGCTTTTGGCCGAGGCAGCATTGAATATTTAGATGCCTTTAATGCTGATGGCTCTATCAATAGTGCTATTTTGGCCTACAAAAGAATTTTTGCCGATGAAACAATTTTTGTCGTTCAAAATCTCTCCGATCAAAACCAAGCTTTGCGTTTTGAGTTTGAGATAGGAACCTGCGTTGATGCTTTGTCAAATCAAAAAGTTGACGCACAAAATATTGAAATCGAACCATTTGGATACCATTGGTTCGAGAAAGACAATTCAAATTTCTAAACTAACCTCACCATGAAACAACAACATAGCTTCGATGCCGTCATTTTTGATCTTGATGGCGTGATTACCAAAACCGCTTTGGCGCACAGTGCGGCTTGGAAAAAAATGTTTGACGACTTTTTAAAAGCACACGCCTCGGCCACGGGAACTGTCTTTAAAGCTTTCACCCATAAAGATGATTATTTGCCTTTTGTTGACGGAAAGCCACGCTATAAGGGAGTTGCTGATTTTTTACAATCCCGGAACATTGATTTGCCTTATGGCGACCCGAGCGATGCCCCTTCGATGGATACGGTTTGTGGGTTAGGAAATATGAAAAACGATGCCTTTAATGAGGTGCTTCGCCGCGATGGCGTTGAGGTTTACCCATCAACGGTTGCCTTTATGAAAACCTTACGCGAACAGGGTTATAGGGTCGGCGTGGCCTCATCAAGTAAAAATTGTGAAGCTGTGCTTGAAGCTGCCGGCTTGATGTATCTTGTCGAAACCCGCGTTGATGGTGTTGTTTCGGCTGAAATGGGGTTAAAAGGAAAGCCCGAAGCAGATATTTTTACTACTGCGGCAAAAAACTTAGGGTGTGATTATGAGCGCACGATTGTTGTAGAAGATGCTGTTTCGGGAGTGCAGGCCGGAAAAAGTGGAAACTTTGGATTGGTTTTGGGCATTGCCCGAGAGGATAATATTGAAGAACTTTATTTAAATGGTGCTGACATCGTTGTGACTGATATGTCAGAGATTTCTTTTAACGACTTGAACAACTGGTTTTTAAATGGTCTTCAGCAAGATGAATGGTGCATCACCTATCATGATTATGATCCCAATAAAGAGCGGTCGCGCGAGGCATTGCTCACCGTCGGGAATGGTTATTTTGGCACAAGAGGAGCTGTTGAAGAAAGTTCAGCCAACGCTATAAATTACCCTGGAACCTACATGGCCGGAATGTACAATCGCTTGGTTACCAATGTTTCAGGACGTGATGTTGAAAATGAAGATTTTGTAAATTTACCCAATTGGCTGCCCATTACCTTTCGCGTTGATGAGGGCGAATGGTTCGATTTTTCCCAAACGAAAATCATTTCTTGCAAGCGCGTGCTTCAATTTCAGTCGGGTTTGCTTCAACGGACGATGGTGGTAGAAGATCAACAGGGACGACAGACGGAAATTTTTTCGGAACGCTTTGCCAGCATGGACAATATGATGTTGGCTGCCATGCGCTACTCCCTGAAACCACTCAACTACAGTGGAAAAATATCGCTCAAAACTGGTATTGACGGCAATTTGATCAATGCCGGAGTTGAACGTTACAAATCATTGAACCAGAAGCATTTGAAGCCTATTAAGAGCGGAATGGAAAAGAATTCCATTTTTGTTTTGGTTCAAACAACACAATCCGGATTTCAGATATGTGAAGCGGCAAACCACCAAACGTTTCTCGATAAAAAAGCGCATAAATGTTCCATGCAAACTGAATTTGATGAAGCAACAGCATCTGCCTTTTATGAAACATATGTTAATCAAAATCAAGAGTTTACAATTGAAAAAATTGTTGCAATCAGTTCTGATAAAGAAAATTTCGTTGATGATGCTTTGGATAGTGCTGTTCATGCTTTAAATGATGAAATGACATTTGAAAAACTTCATCAGCAAAGTGCGGTCAAATGGAATATGCTATGGGAGGCTTTTGACATCAAAATCACAGGCGATCGCAACTCACAGAAACTATTACGACTGCATATCTATCACCTGCTCAGCTCGGTATCTCCTTTCAATGAAAAACTGGATGCCAGTATCACTGCTCGTGGATTACATGGTGAGGCCTATCGCGGGCATATTTTTTGGGACGAATTGTTTATACTTCCGCTCTACGATCTTCATTTGCCGCAAGTTGCAAAATCAATGTTGATGTACCGCTATCGTCGGTTGAAGGAGGCCAAAAAATATGCTGCTGCTCATGGATACCCGGGCGCCATGTTTCCTTGGCAAAGTGGTAGCGATGGCCGCGAAGAAACACAAGTTGTTCATCTAAATCCACTTACTGGCGAATGGGGCGACGACCATAGCGCCTTGCAGCGTCATGTTTCCTTAGCTATCGCTTACAATATTTGGGATTATTTTTGGATTTCTGACGATAAAGATTTTCTCAAACAGTACGGAGCAGAAATGTTTTTTGAAATCTGTCGGTTTTGGGCCGGAAAAGCAAAGCTTAATCCTGAAACCCATCGTTATGAAATACGCGGTGTTATGGGCCCTGATGAATTTCATGAACACATGCCCGATACCAACGAAGGTGGTTTAAAAGACAATGCTTACACCAATTTGATGGTAGCTTGGATGTTCGGAAAAGCGGTTGAAATTCAAAAAGTTGTTGGACCAGAAACCAATAAAAAGCTTGGATTCAATTCCGGTGAAATACAACAATGGTCAGCAATTGCTTCAGCTTTGAATCTTGTCATCAACGAAGATGGTATTTTGGCCCAATACGATGGCTATTTTGAATTAAATGAGCTGGATTGGGACTATTACAGGCAAAAATATGGCAATGTTTACCGTATGGATCGCATCCTGAAAGCTGAAGGTAAGTCGCCCGATACCTATAAAGTGGCTAAGCAGGCCGACACATTGATGACTTTTTATAACCTGAACAAAGACGAGGTTGATCAACTGCTGCAAAAGCTCAATTATACGTTGCCCGATGATTATTTGCAGCGCAATTTGATTTACTATTTGCAACGCACCTCACATGGTTCTACGTTGAGCAGGGTAGTTCATGCCCGATTGGCCGCTATGGTTGGGAATACTGATTTAAGTCTTGAATTGTACCAAGATGCACTTGGAAGCGATTATGTTGATATTCAAGGAGGTACAACGGGAGAAGGTATTCATGCCGGTGTGATGGCCGGAACAATTTTAATTGCCCTCAACACCTTTGCCGGTATTAATTTCCGTGGTGAAATTCTTTCCTTGCGGTCAAATTTACCCCACAATTGGAAAACAATGACGTTTCAGTTGAATTTCAAAGGCGTGTGCTACCAGTTTGAGCTGTGCCCGACGAAATATCGTATCTTTACTGATAAGCAAGTCAACATACAATTGGATGATCAAACCTATGATTTGCCGGCACGAAAATGGAATACTTTCGAGAGGAAATAGAACCCGAACACTGGTTTTTGACCTCGTTAACAAAGGAAATGAAAAACGTTTATTTTCGAAAAAACCTTAAAAATTATGTTAAACGATAAAATTACAGTAACAAAAAAGCACCTTGAAGCCGCTGAATTGGTTACGGATGAATTGCACAAAGTGTTGCAGCCCAAGTTTATACTCACAATTGGTGGCGAAGTAGGCTCGGGTAAATCAACTTTGTCGTATGCCATTGCACAAAAACTTAAAAAGCAAGGAGTGGTTTGTAAAATCATTGATTTGGATGATTTTTATAAAATACCACCCAAAGAACGCAAAGCTTGGCGAAGGCTTAATGGCATTGAAAGTGTTGGTCCTGATGAGTATGACTGGAACAAAATCAATCTTGTGATTGACGATTTTTATCACGATCGCGAATCAACCATGCCCTGTGTAGATTTGATTACCGATGAAGTGGACGTTCTGACTACTTTTTTTGATGGGGTTGATGTGCTGATCATCAATGGTTTGTATGCAACAAAGCTCCATCAATCAAATTTTAAGGTATTCATCGAACTCACTTACGATGAAACCAAAGAGGCGCAGTTGTATAGCGAAAAGGAAGAAATGACTGAATTTCGCAAACAGATTTTGGAACGCGAACACCAAATTGTTCATGGTTTAAAACATGGTATCAATCTCTTCTTCGATTTTGATGCCACCCTCGACAAATACCATTTGTAAAAAAACCAATGCTATCTATATTTTAAGTAATTTATAATCAATAATATATACACTATGCTTGGAGACGTATTGCTCATTACTGAAAAGCACACCAAAGCTGGAGCTGATATTTTAGACATCATTCTTCAAAACTATCATCCCAAAATGATGGTAGCCATTTCCGGTGAGTCAGGTTCAGGAAAAACCGAATTGGCACATGTTATTGCCAAAGGCTTACGCAAACATGGCATCATGGCTAAGCCTTTGCACATTGACAATTATTACCGCATTCACCCGCTCGAACGTACCGAGTGGCGCAAAACCAATGGCATTGAAAATGTGGTTGGCCCCGGTGAGTATGATTGGGATACGATAACCCGAAATGTGCGCGAATTTAAAGAAGGCACAACCAGCACAGGCCCTTGCGTTGACTTGGTTACCGAACAAATTGACCAGCTTACCACCGATTACAAAACCATTGATATGCTGATCATTGATGGTTTGTATGCCATAAAAGTGCCTGATGTAGACCTTCGTGTCTTTATTGAACTCACTTATCACGAAACCAAAAAAGCACAAGTTGTACGTGGCAAAGAACCTCAAAATGAGTATCGTATGCAAGTTCTCGAAAAAGAACACGTTGAGGTGCAACAGTTAAAGCCTACTGCTGATGTGTTTGTAGGGTTGGATTACTCTGTGCGCAAAGCATGATATTCATCGAATCATAATCAAGACTTTGAACCCACAAGGAACGCAGCCTTTTTTGTTTCTTTCAATATTTATCATGGTAGGTCTTATCGTTTCCGTTTGAGAATGCAGCAATTGGTTTTTCAGTGTAACCTTTTTTCATGACTTATTAAACGTTATTAACAAGTCACTGAAATGCAAGTGCGAAAAGGAGGTATTTCGATAAATCTGATGTACCTTTGTAAGGAAAAATAACAACAACAATGGTGAACATTTACCAACTTTTTCCACGTCTTTTCGGAAACAAGGTAGTGAGCAGTCGCATAAATGGCACAATTCACACCAATGGATGTGGCAAATTCAACGACATCAATGAGGTTGCCCTTTTGGCAATAAAAGACTTGGGTATTACCCATGTCTGGCTTACCGGCATCCTTCGTCATGCTACACTTACCGATTATTCTGCTTTTGGCATCCCAAAAAGTCATCCCTCAGTGGTGAAAGGTATTGCGGGTTCGCCTTATGCCATCAATGATTATTATGACGTTGATCCTGATCTCTCTGTTGATGTTTCCAAACGTATGCAGGAGTTTGAGGCTCTCATCGAACGAATTCACGCGTATGGAATGAAAGTTTTGATTGATTTTGTTCCCAACCATTTGGCACGTGAGTATGCTTCGGTTGGAAAGCCTGAAGCAGTTTCCGATTTTGGTTCCAACGATCAAGTTCAACTGGCGTTTCATCCGAATAATAATTTCTACTATATTCAAAATCAGTCGTTTTGGCCTCCTTATCGCGAAGATGAAGTGTATCACAACAGCACCGTTTATATTGAGCAACCAGCCAAAGCCACCGGAAATGATTGCTTCAACGCCATGCCTACCATCAACGATTGGTTTGAAACTGTTAAACTTAATTATGGCATTGATTATCAGAACGACCAGCAAACATATTTTGATCCGGTGCCGGATACTTGGTTAAAAATGGAAGCTATTCTCAAGTTTTGGCTGGAGAAGGGAGTAGATGGTTTTCGTTCGGATATGGCCGAAATGGTTCCTGTTCCATTTTGGGAGTGGGTGATAAAAAAAATTCGCATTCCATTTCCGGATGCCATCATGATAGCTGAAATTTATCGTCCCGGTTTGTATCCTGATTTTGTTCATGCCGGTTTCGACTATCTGTACGACAAAGTTTGCCTATACAACCGACTGCATGATGTGCTGCTTCATGGTCATGCTGCCGAATCGCTCAGCAGTTGCTGGAAAATGTTGGAGGGCTTGAATCATAAGATGTTACGTTTCATGGAAAACCATGATGAACCGCGCTTAGCTTCACCCCGTTTTTTTGGCGATGCCCATGCAGCTTTACCAGCAGTGGCCTTGAGTGCGTTTATGCACAACAGTGCGTTTATGATTTACAACGGGCAGGAAAGCGGCGAAGATGCTTTGGGTATTGCCGGTTATAGTGGCGATGACGGACGAAGTTCTATTTTTGATTATTGTGCGATGCCCCAGCACCAACGCTGGATGAACAATGGTCGGTTTGACGAAGGCTTGTTGAGTTATGATCAGATAAAACTGAGAAAAGCATACCGTAAAATACTGACAATGCGTCTGCAAGAAGAAGCCCTGCGCAGAGGTGATTTCTACGACCTCATGTGGGCCAACCCTTGGTACACCGAGTTTGATCCACGCTTTGTTTATGTATTTCTGCGCTATACTATTGAACAACAATTACTTGTGGTAATTAACTTTCATCGTTTCGAGAGTCGAACCATGCGCGTAAATATGCACCCTGATGCTTTTGAAAAAATGGGTTTAAGATATGAACCAAACGAAATTTGGACAGCAACCGATCTCATCACCGAGGGCGATCCCGTTCTTTTTCGACCCATAGATTTGCCGGTGGAGGGCATCCGATTGACTTTAAAGCCTTCGCAATACGCTGTTTTTGAGTTAAATAAGTTGCCATTAAATGAAGATTGAAAATTACCTTTAAGTATTTGACCATATGAAAACCAAACCCATCTCATTAGTGGCCAACGATCCTTGGTTGGAACCTGTAAGCAAAGCTGTTGAAGAACGCCACCAACGCTATCTTGCACGTCTTGAGCAAATTAAAACAAATTATGGGAGTCTAAAGGTCTTTGCCTCCGCCGATCAGATTTTTGGTTTCAACTACGATTCCTTGCGTAAAGGATGGTGGTATCGCGAATGGGCACCCTCAGCCTCAGAGCTTTTTCTTTTTGGCGATTTTAATCAATGGGACAGGTATGCGCATCCACTGATCAATAATGGAAGAGGTATTTATGAGCTTTTTTTAGATGATGCTACTTATGATAAAAAGCTTATACATAAGGGTTTACTGAAGGTTATTGTAAGAAGTAGCTTGGGCGAGAATGAACAAATTCCTGTTTATATCAAGCGGGTAGTTCAAGATGAGAAAACCAAAGATTTTACCGGCCAGCATTGGAACCCACCTAAAAAGTTTGTGTTTAACCATCAAAATCCGGTGCTTCATCCCCACGAGCCATTGTTGATATATGAGGCACATGTAGGCATGGCACAGGAAAAA
This sequence comes from Bacteroidota bacterium, assembly GCA_023396415.1. Classification (GTDB taxonomy): domain Bacteria; phylum Bacteroidota; class Bacteroidia; order Bacteroidales; family F082; genus JALNZU01. The sequence goes on along the minus strand of JAEWWJ010000024.1, from coordinate 76,265 downwards.
GAAGGGGTGGGAACTTACGACGAGTTTCGGAAGTACATTTTACCCAAAATTGTACATGCCGGATACAATGCGGTTCAGCTGATGGCCATTGCTGAGCATCCTTATTATGGTTCATTCGGTTACCATGTTTCCAACTTTTTTGCACCCAGTTCACGCTTTGGAACGCCGGAGGAGTTAAAAGCCTTGGTAGATGAAGCCCACCGCTTGGGATTGTTGGTTATCATGGATATTGTTCATTCTCATACAGTTAAAAATACACGTGAAGGTTTAAGTCAGTTCGATGGCACCGATTTTCAATACACACATGCAGGTGCAAGAGGCGATCACCCCCAATGGGATTCAAAGTTATTTAATTATGGCAAGGACGAAGTTCTGCAGTTTTTGTTGTCGAATGTGAGGTATTGGATTGAAGATTTTAACTTTGATGGCTACCGCTATGATGGGGTCACCTCCATGATTTATTTTCATCATGGCAACGGTGTTACTTTCGATACTCCTGAGAAATTCTTCACTGATGGCGTTGAATATGATGCCATTACCTACCTACAATTGGCCAACACCTTGTTACATCAAATCAAACCGCAGGCCATTAGCATTGCCGAAGAGGTGAGTGGGATGCCGGGATTATGCAAGCCGATTGAAGAAGGTGGAATGGGTTTCGATTACCGACTGGGCATGGGATTGCCTGATTTTTGGATCAAGCTGTTAAAAGAACAAAGCGACGAAGATTGGAACATCCATGAGATGTACCACAGCATGACCAACCGCCATTTCGATATAAAAACCATTGCCTATGCTGAATCGCATGATCAGGCACTTGTTGGTGATAAAACGCTGGCATTTAGGCTAATGGATAAAGATATGTACAGTTCAATGGCGAAAGACCGGAAGAGTTTGGTGATAGATCGCGGCATTGCTTTACATAAAATGATACGGCTTTTCACCATTACATTGGGCGGCGAGTCGTGGTTGAATTTTATGGGCAATGAGTTTGGACATCCGGAATGGATTGATTTTCCGCGTCTTGGTAACGACTGGAGCTATAGTCATGCACGCCGCCAATGGTCGTTGTCTGAAAAAAAATTCTTGAAGTACCATTGGTTGGGCGATTTCGATCGCGCCATGATTGCCTTTATCAAAGGCAACGCCATCACACTTAGCCAACCTCCTTGGCTGTTGCTTGCCGATGAAGCCAATAAAACATTGGTTTTTGAACGCAATCATTTTATTTTTGTCTTCAATTGGCATCCTGAGAAGTCAATTCCTGACTTCGAAATTCCCGTAAAAGAAACAGGTGATTATGAAGCGGTTTTAAGCACTGACGACACTGCTTTTGGTGGTTTCGACAGGTTTAATATGCAGCAAAAATACCCTTCGTTTTTAAATAGTGACAAACAAGCTACCGTTAAAATTTATAACGTCAACCGCGCTGCTATTGTCCTTAAACGGGTTGAAAACTAACATGTTATTTAAAAGAAACTTTCTAAATCAAAGAATTGAAAGAGATGAAATCGCTCCTTGAAGTATTTGAGGAGAAGCGTAATTTAGGTCAGCTCAACAAAAGTTTTGTGACAGGGAACCAGAAATTTACCTTGACACTCCGTCGTTGGAACGAGAAAAAACTCAATCAAATTACGGATGATATGCATTATGAAGTCTTCCGTTCCATCAGCTGTTTAGACTGTGGAAACTGTTGCAAGAGCATTCCACCAATGGTTAACGATACCGATGTGAAGCGGATTGCCAAACAGTTAAAGATGAAAGCAAACGACTTTAAAACTGCTTTCACCGCTGTTGACGAGGATGGTGATACTGTGATGAATCAAACGCCCTGTCCCTTTCTTGGTGCTGATAATTATTGTAGCATTTATGAAGTCCGACCCAAAGCATGTCGGGAATATCCTCATACCGGTGATCTAAATTTTTGGAAAAACTCCCGTCTTCATGCCGATAACGCGGCAGTGTGTCCGGCGGTTTACCACATCCTTGAGCGACTTAAAGGGGTAAAATTCAATTAATTAGATATTAATACAATAAAAAAAGCTAACATATAGATTGTTAGCTTTTTAAATATTTGTTGAGTGATCCGGACAGGATTCGAACCTGTGACCCGCAGCTTAGAAGGCTGCTGCTCTATCCAACTGAGCTACCGGACCATGTTTCGGTTTGCTTTTTAGGCGTGCAAAGATAGTAAATGAAACGCTAATGAAGCAAGGGGAATTTTTTAAAATAAAAAAAGGCGGTTGTTCACCGCCTTTTTGTGCATTAGATTATTTCTTAGTAGCGATTTCTGAATCCACCGCTATCTCCTCCACGGAAACCACCTTCTTTGCGATATCCGCCTTCATTGCGGAAACCACCTTCACGACGTTTGAAACCGCCGCCGCCTTCGCCTTCTTCTTTCGGACGAGCTTTTTTAACAACGATGGTACTGCCATCTAACTGGGTATCGTTGAGGTTATTGATAGCCTCATAGCCTTCAGTGTCATTGGGCATTTCAACAAAACCATAGCCTTTTGAGCGGTTGGTTAGTTTGTCAATGATAACTTTGGCACTAGTAACTTCACCAAACTGTTTGAATGTTTCTTCCAGTTCTTCACTGGTAGTTTTGAAATTGAGTTTTGCAACAAAAATGTTCATGATAAAAATAAAAAAATTGATAAATATTTCTCAAAAAGAAAAGCCTTTGACTCTGAAAACAGAATGGTGAATTCTGAAGATTGTTTTATTTCTTAACTTTTTGAAAGAACGATTAAATTAAACCGCAACAAAAATACAATTTTATCTATATGAAACTCAAAGAATTGAAAAAATACTCATTATTTTTTAAATAGTCCTTCTTTGTTGAGGGTATACGGCTTAAAATATGGGCAAAATTGAAAAAGTTGCGAACATAAAATGTTAATAACATGCTCATAATAAACAATATATACTGAATTAAGTAGCAAAAAGCAGGGAAAATATAAATTTTCCCTGCTTTAATTGTTTTTTGACGTGCATTTACTGGTTGATCAGTTTTGTAATCATTGGTTTTTTAAAGTCAGGATGACTGGCCTCGATCAACAATAGGCCTTTAGTAAAAGTGCCTGTTTCTAAAGTATAGCTTTCGCTTTCCATTTCACGGGTAAAGAGGATGCGCCCAGTGAGGTCGCGAATACGAAGGATAGTTCCGGGTTTGATCTCAGAAATATGAACTTTTCCCTTTGCCGGGTTGGGAGCTAAGGTAAGCCCTAAAACCATTTGGCTTTCACGGATGTCGGTCAGGTTTACAATCACATAACCTGTTTTAATCACGCTTCCACTTCCAAATTGATTCGTGGCTGTTAAACTTACGTTGTAAGTGCCATCAGCTGTGTAGTTTATTATGGGATTCTGTGTGGTTGCACTCGAAGGATTGCCACCGGTGAAAACCCAGTTCCAGGAGGAAGGACCGTTGGTTGAGGCATCAGTGAAATGAAATTCCAAACGATCAACGAATCCGATGAAAGTAGAGGTGAAGTCGGCAACAGGCGCAAAACCTGCATGAATATAATCGCTCATGTTTTTGGTGTTGCTACCAAAATCGTTACTGACGGTAAGGCTTACATCAAAGTTGCCGGCTGAATTATAGAAGATGTTGGATGGGTTTTGTAGGCTGCTGTTTGTTGGGAATCCCCCTTCAAAAGTCCAGCTCCAATTGTCAATGCTTCCAGTGGATTGGTCGGTAAAGTTAATAGTGCTGCCTACCTCAATTACGGTGTTTCCATTGGCAGCAAAATTAGCAACGGGAGGGAAGCCGGCTGTGATATAATCGGTTTTTGTCTTGGTGTTACTTCCAAGGTCATTGGTTACGGTAAGAACGACGTCAAAGCTTCCAGCGGTGTTGTAAACGATAGCAGGAGGTGTTTGTCCATTAAATGTAGCCGGCGAACCGCCTTCAAACGTCCACAGGTAGGTGTTGATTTGACCGGTGGAGGTATTGGTAAAGGTAACCGACGTGCCCACTGCCGGGGTGAGTGGTGAGGCAGTGAAGTTAGCTGTTGGCATAGAGGTAACTGTAATGAACTCAGTTTTGGTAACGGTATGTGTTCCAAAAGGAGTAGTTACAGTGAGTGTCACATCAAATTCACCGGCTGTATTATAAGTAACACTTGGATTTTGAGCTGTAGAGGTTGCAGGTGTTCCGCTTTGGAAAGTCCACGCCCAGGCAGTGGGTTGTCCGGGTGTTAAATCTGTAAACTGCACTTGACTTCCAGGCGTGATATTGGTGTTGTTGGCAATAAAATCGGGACTTTTAGTCAACAACAAGGCCTCAGGCCCGACCGCAGGATTTACGGTGTTGTTGCCATAGGGCCACATACCGTTTGCCGAGATGGTGGTTTCTGATGGGATGACAGCACCGTTGCTGAGCTGCCTTACTTCAACTCTTCTTACGCCATTGGGTAAGGTGTTAGGGATGATTGTTCCCCACGACATGGCTTGTGCATCAACAAAATTTTGATAAAAAGGAGGGTAGGAGGTAGTGCCGGTAGAGCCATCATCTTCAATAAAGGTGGCGGCGAGCGGACGGCCTGTGCCACTTACATTGTCGTAAAGTATCGCGAAGTTTTTAGCTTGTGAAAACAATTTTCCATACACTCCCGAACCACTGAGGTTGTCGGCTGTTGCGGCCATTCCGATGGCAAGGGTTGAATCGGCTGTGGTAAGGTGGTTTTGGGCCGTGGTGCTTCCTTGTCCGTCGTTGATTCTCAATCGCATGAAAACATAGTTTCCGGGCGTAAATCGGGCATTTCCGGTAGGTTCAGAAATAAACCAGCCGGTGTAATTGCCATTGGCATCGGTAGTAAACTCACCATGGTTTTCAGGAGTAGTAAAGCTGGGCGAGCTGGACCGATAGAAACTGCCTGATGAACTAACAAAAATGATGTTACCGGCACCGCTCACTGTTGGAGCATCACTTGAGCTAACGATTTGATTGATAAACTTATAGGTAGCATTAGGTATCAAGTTGGTAATTGCGGCCCTGAAGGCATAAGGCACCCTGTGGTTGGTAGGATTGTTTCCGACAATATATTTTGGGAGTAAAGTTCCTGTAATTTGCGGCGGATTCATTACCAATACCGCTTGACTGTTTGCACTGGTCAGGGCAGGGGCAGTAGCTTGCAAGGTATAGCTTCCGGTTGCTGCAAAGCTGATATCGGCAAAGGTCGCAACCCCGGCCACAGCTTGTTTGACTAAAGTACCACTAATGGCACCTGTTCCGGTGAGTTTAGTGAGGGTAATGGAACCGCTGTAATTTACGTCAACAGTTTGGTCGGGGCGAAGTGCTTCAACAGTGAAAGACCGCAGCGGAAGACCCACTTGACCGTAATTGGGGAAGCCAACAAACGCCAAATTGGTGGCTACTGCTAAAACGTTGAATGCTTGACTTGTAGCAGGTTGTAAAGTCATTCCTGAAGTAGCTGTGGCCGATAGCTGAACACCATTTTGGGCAGTATTGTATTTTAAATTGTTCAAAACAAGAGTGTTGGTTCCGGCAGTTATCACACCCGTTAGCGTGCCAGTAAGTGCACCCGTTCCGTTAGCAACAGCTACGGTAACAGTGGTATTGCCCAAAACGTTGGCAGCTAAATTGTTGGCATCAACGGCTTTAATGGTTGCCGAAAAAGGAGTGTTTACAGTGGGGTTGGCACCATTGTTTATGTCTGTAAACATTAGTTTTACAGGCACATTTCCCGAGATGACATCTCCGGTGATGGTTACATTTTGGAAGCGCCAGTTTCCATCGCCGCTATACACCTCACCACCTGAAACGCGTGCACGATGGTAAGCCATGTTTGCTGCAAAGTTGTTCCCAAGGCCATCATCAAAAGCGTTGGGAGAGAAAACTGAAACAATCCTAAGGCCAAATAATGGATTGTTGGCAGCGGCTGTAATTGTGCCCAGATCGAAGGTAAAGTTGTAATAAGTGTCGTGGGGCGAGAGGCCGCCGTTGTTGTTAGCTGCGGTTTGCCATGTTGTTCCGCCATTCGTGGTGTATTGTACCTCAGCCCATCGCGACATGGTTCCTGATGAACGATGGTCGAAGCTGAGTGAGATGTTTTGGAATCCTACGGTACTCAGCATCAGTTTCAGACCTGCTGTGGCCGAAGCCGTGGATTGAGCAGGAAAGCCTGTGATGCGCAAAGCATCGGCTTGGGCTACTTCGGTCACACCTCCAATGAGCGATGCAGTACCTGTGCCTGTAGTTGGATTTAAATCGCCATCCACATTAAACAGCCATTGAGTAATGATATTGGACTGAACCCCACTGATTTGGATGTTGTCCACTTGCCAACTTCTGTAAAAGTCGGGGTTATAATGATAGCGAAGCGCCAGGTAAACTTTATTGCCTGTGATATTGTTGAGGTCAATAGGGCCCGAGGAAAGCCAAACTTGTTCTTCGGTAGGTTTCTCAAAATTGAGTTCCGTCCAAGTGGCCGTTGTCGGGTTGCCGAATCCCTCATAATTACTTGAATAATAAAGTTTTAAATAATTATTATCGTCTTCGGAACCAAAACGTTTCCATGTGTCGAAGGTTAAAATGACGTTTTCATAGAGGTCGCTGTTAAAGGCGGGCAGTACCAACCAATCGTCCTCGAGCAAGCCGGTGTTGAATCCATTCATGTAAACATAGCCACCGGTGCTGTGTTGCCAGTATTTGTCGGGGCCTGAAACGCTGTAAGGATAAACCTTACCCAGTCCGTTTTCAAAAGTTTCGGCGTAAGGCAACGTGGTGATGGCGGGGTTACGCACAACATACGATTGTTGTGCTGAAAGCTTTGTTCCGCCAGCATTGTCTTGTGCAAAAACAACGAAATACACGGTCGTACCATCGGCTTGCGCAGGAATATTGTTGTTGGTGGTGTAGGTGCTTCCTGAACTAAGTGACATGGGAATGGTGCTTGTATAAGATCCTGAAACTTTCCCCCAGCGCAGCTCAACCAAAGCAATGGTTCCATCAGAATCAGTAACATTGGCCGAAACGCCTACACTTGTAGATGAATTGATTTCGCCCGCCGGATTCCTTACGATATTGGAGATAGAGGGCGGGGTGTTGCCTCCGCCACTGTAATTGGTAAGTAAAATTTCATCTACATTTAACCTGCGGTTGGCATTTCCTGTTTCGGTAGCTCTTTTGATGCGAATACGTGCGCCGCCGGCCACATTTACTACTTCAGAAAACTGTTGAACATCATCGCTTGCAGGGGCTGTAAAACTTGCGCCGACCTGTGTCCAAGTGGCGCCGCCATCAATACTGTATTCAACTTTCCAATCCACTTGGGTATCGGTTCCATAGCGACGATACGAAAAAGTAATGCTGCCAATACCGCCGCTTTTATCAGCCAGCATGGTCATTGCAGAGCCTCCATATCCGCGCAAACGCGCTGATTTTAGGCCTACTTTCCAGTCGGGATCGGAGTTGCCGATGAGCGCCTCGGTCATATCCCAGTCAATGCCTGAAAGGTTGACGGTAGCAGAGGCATAAGAAGGTTTGATTTCGGTTTCGCCTTCAAAATTCACCAAATATTGTGCATTGGCATTCAGACCATAAATGGTGATAGAAATCAGAAGAAGAAAAAAGGAGTAAAATCTTTTCATTGGTATGTTTTTATTTATTGAACAATTATTTTTTTTGTTAGGGATTTCCCCTCATTGTCAATCATTTGCACGAGTACAAGGCCTTTAACTTGATGAAGTGGCAGGTTGAGTTCACTACCTGTGAAAGCTTCTTCAGCGATAACTGCGCCGGAGGTGTTTATAAGGCGAACTTTTAAGTCAACTATTTGATTGAATTGCATTTGAAGCTGCTGTCCATTCTGCCTGAGGCTCATTTTATCAAAATTATTTTCAGCGATAGAGGTAATCAGCGAGCCGCTAACGGTAACCATGTCAAATCGGCTGGTACCGGCTGGGCCATAGCTGCTTGTAGAGCGTGCGGCAAGGTAATTTCCGGTCACGGGGTCGAAGTCGGAAACGATCCTAAAGCCGGCATTTATGTTGTTGTTTAGCGCATTAACGGTTGAAAAATAAACTGTGCGTTGGTTGAACCAAGTGTCGCCGGTTCCGGTAGGTTGTGGCACAAAAGTAAAAAGTTCTGCATCCATCCATACGGGTTCGGTGGCGTTCACATCAAGGCAATATTGCACCATCCAAGAGTTGGCGGCGGTATTGCTCAAGCGTTGATCGAAACTGAAGATAATGTTTTCAAAATTAGCGGTACTGACATGAAACTGAACTCCGGCGGTTTTGGGGGCTGCGCCGAGGGCAGGATAAGTGCTTGAATTCCATCCATAGTTTGGAGGAGCAGATGTTTCGGGGTCTGACGATCCGCCTGAGGCAACACCAGAGGCAAAAGTTGCCGTTGTTCCACCGGCCAAGGCAGCAATACCAATGCCCGTTTGGGTAAGTGGTGATTCGGCACCGCCGGGAACTTGATCAGCCGCAGGACCGTTGAAGTTCCATCGGGTGATGATGTCTTGCGCGTGCAAGGCCTGTACCGATAAAATGCCAAAAGCGAAAAAAAACACTAGTCTTTTCAATGAATTGTAATGTTGTTGCATAAAAATGAATTATTGATGTGTGTAAAATTCAATATAAATAATTGACAACCAGCTGATTGTTAATATGATGTAAAATAAAAACATTTTTTTTGACCTTTCTATTAGAAAGGGTATGCAAATTAACTAAAAAACATGAATAGGTTAGGAAATTACCCGTTTAATTATTTGTCAACAAGGCAATTTGCTGTTCAGAAAGTTGAGCTTGGGGTAGGTTTTAGAGTTTAAAAAACTCCAAATCAACAATTCCGTTTCTGTTCAATGCAACACGGTACCTGCGATAGGCGGTATGCTCCTCTGATTTGAGTTGCATGATGAGGTTGAGGTAATAAATTTTTTCTCCTTGAATTGCGATATAAGTTTTGTTTTTGTCGGTATGGTGCAGCAAAAATTCAGGATCGTCCATTTTCAAAATCATGCCATTGACGTTAAGGCGGATGATGTCATTGATGCCCGAGAAGAAATAATCACCACAGCGATCGAGACTTTCGCGGTTGAGTCGAACCAATTTTCTGTAGAGGATAATTTTTTCGTTGTTGTTTCGGTTGTCGGCTTCAAGGATGGCCGAGCGGTTGCGGTAGCGAAGCACTTCTTGCGGCACTTTGTTTTCGGTGATAAAGTCCATAGCTTCTTTGCTCCATCCTATATCGTTGTTTTTAAGACTGATGCTTGTTTTGTGATCGAAATATCTGTTACCTAATTTGTGTGCAAAATAATATCGCGACAGTTCTTTGATGCGGTCTTTTAGCATATAACTGACCACGAGCGCAACAAAAAAAGGCATGGTGAGGTTGCCGTACTTTTGTTGAAAAGAAAAAGCGATAGCAGTGGCAAAAACCATGCTAATTCCTGCGGCAATACTATAATAAATTTGTTGAGAAATAACCCCTTCCTTTTTTCTTTTTGTAGAAAGAAAAAGCACATCTTCAGCATATTTTTTTAACAAACCAAGCCGGTGAATGAGTTGTCGGTTGAGGTTATTGTTGTTTTTTTCGATAGAGGGATAATTGTTTTCCTTCTTGTATTTTAGTTCGGTTTTAATTAAGGTGTAAATACTTCTACCCGTTTCATTTTGGATGGTTTCGCCTGGGAGGCTGTAATTTCGCAAGAGGCGGAAGCATCGCTGTTCAACGATATTGCTCAAAAACTCGTCGCCAAAACGATAGTAGTTGATCAGTGTTTGGCTCACCGTTGGCACGTTGATGATGTTCCACAGTTTGCGGTAACCGCTCAGGATGAGGGTCAAATTGGTTAGCAGTGTTTCGGTGAGAAAAGTACTGTCCTCGGGTTTATCAATTTGCAGGATATGGTTCGTTTCATCGCGCAACGCACTTTTTACGATACTCAAAAACAGCTTAATTTGGTGTTCGTATTCGGTAGCATTGGTTCTTGTAGGTTCGGAGGCCAGACGTTGAAAAGATTTTTCGAGATGCACCAAGGGGGAATCGGGGGCAGAAACAATGTCGCGTAGCAAAAAAACAGGCGTAATTAAACGGATGTTCGATTTGAGGTCGCGATAAAAGTCACTCTTGTCGTAGTTTGAGGGGTTAATATCCAAGCTGTTGGGAACAAAAATCCAAGTATTTACAGCATATTCACTCACTTTTTTTTTCTTGCGGGCCAAAAAACTCAGCTTTAGCTCAATGGAAAAGCGGTTATGAATTTTAATGTTTTCTTCGATCATTTCTTGGTATTTATAGTAAAGGAGCTTGTGAAGTATGTTTTAAAACAACCCGTTAGGAGTAATTCCGAGATACTGGAACCAAGTTTGTCCGGCAATAATTATGACCACCCAAGAAATCACCATCATTGTGAAACCATATTTAAAGGTGTCGGCATAGCTGTATTGATCCGTTTCATAGAGTAGGGCGGCGGGTTTGCTATTGAAAGGCAGCACATATACATGTTCAATCATAAAAGCCACCGGCAAAGCAAGGCTGGTGATCTCGAACCCAAAACGTCCTGCAACGCCAATCGCGATGGGCACAAAGATCATGGTGCGCATGGTTTTGGATTGAAATAGCAGGGCGCTAAAAGTCATCACGCCGGTGAGCAGCACATAAAGCACCCAAAAGGGCGTATGGTCTGAGATTCCCAAGTTGTTGAAAAAAGCATTTACGCTGATGGCCGGAAGATTGGTGATTTCCAAACCAGCACCCAATGTGTAGGCGCCGGCCGAAAAAAGCATGAGATGCCAAGGAATGTCCACATCGTTCCAGTTAACCACGCCGATGCGCGGCATCAACGCGATAACAGCTCCAACAAAAGCAACGGCGGTAGGGCTGATACCATGAATTTTGTCGGTGGACCAAAAGGCCAAAATCAACACAAATATGACAACCGATTTGATTTCGAGGGCAGAAATTTTTCCTAATTTTTGATATTCTTCTTTTAGACGGGTCATTCCACCTTCAATTTGGGGGAGTTGCTCCTCTTTCGGTATAGGAAAAAACACTTTTACGGCCAGCAGGTAGCCAAAAAACATCAATCCCAGCACAACCGGCAACATGGCGGTCATCCAATCGGCAAAGTAAATGGTTTGACCAATGGCACCTCCGATAAGTGCTGCCGCCAAAAGATTGGCTCCCGATCCTGTAACGAAAGCACCGGCACCAATATTGATGTTCAGCAGGTTTTGCAGCACTATAGTACGTCCGAAATTATTTTTGTTGTTGCCTCCCCTGGCTCCATAAATGGCTGCTATAACCATAAAAAGCGGAAGCAAAATGGCAGCTTTGGCTGTGGTGGCCGATATGAAAGCCGAAAGAATGAGGTTGATAAAAATGAAGCTGATAAAAATTGAACTGGCATTTTTACCAAAACGCAGAATAAACCACAAAGCAAAACGCTTGGCAACACCAGTGGTTACGAGCATACTGGCCAAAACGAACGACATGATATTGAGCCACATCACCGGATGACCCAGCTCGGCATACGCTTGCTTTTCAGGTAGCACACCGGTTAAAACAAGGCTGATAATGATGATAAGTGAGGTAAGATAGTTGGGGATGGCTTCGGTGATCCAAAGGATGATGCCTGCCAGAAAAATACCCAACATCAGATGGTTGTTGCGGATAAATAGCTCAGGACCAATCTTATCGAAAGTTTTTTTTGCTCCTGCCGTGAGGGTAGAGAAATCCATGTGATGTAAAAACGACAGTTCAACAAAAAAGCCAAACCATACAAAGGCAAGAATTGAGAGTGGGATTCCAACGGTGGCAAGAATTTTTTGAGCCTTCGACACGCTCCTTTTAGGGAGTTTCTCGATGCGGTAATTGTTCATGTCGAGCGGATCGAAAGGCTTAGTTTTTTGGGTTTCGTTCATTTAGATCGACCTTGTGCTAAAGGTGAATATTTTTTTAATAAATATGACTTGTTTGAGAACAACCAAAATAGGTTGAAAGAGGACAATGGCAGGTCTTTAACAGCAATGAAAAAGACCTGCCATAGGTGTAAATTACCAGCTTTTAAAAGGGTTTTTCATCAACATGGAGTTGTAATATTTTACGTCTCCCGTTACTTCGTTGCCCAACCAGCTTGGTTTTTCAAAATTTTCGTCTTCCGAGGACAGCTCGACTTCGGCAACAACAAGACCTTCGTTTTCGCCATAAAACTCGTCCACCTCGAAGGTGTGCTTACCGGCTTTTACCAGAAAACGTGTTTTGTCAATAACGCCGGCTTCGCAAAGTTGCAAAAGCTCTTCAACCTCTGCGATAGGGATTTCTTTTTCCCATTCGTAACGACTTGCTCCTGAGCTGCTTCCGACGCCTTTGATGGTGATAAAACCCTTATCGCCTTTGATGCGCACCCTTACCGTTCTTTCGGGAACGGATGAAAGATAACCTTGAGTGATGCGGGTAGCTTTGGTGGCCACGGATTTAAAGTCGCCGTTCACCAAAAATTTACGTTCAATTTCTTGGGCCATGGTGTTAGTTTGCTAAAGGTTTGTCAATCATTCCGATCACTCTTTTGATGGCTTGCAGATAGTTGATGTTTTCAACACCTTCGAGGCCAACCTCTTTGATGGTTTTGAGAATGTCCTCCGTTTCTGTTGATTCGGAATTAATGGTGATGATTTTTGCTCCGTTCACCAGCACCTCGCCAACTTCGCAAATGGTGTTGTTGACCATATACCCCCATCTTTTTTTGTGCACTTTCACAGCAGCAAGATCGGGGTGGTTTTGAATCATCGTGATAAATGCTTCATAACTAACAGTTTCGGTAGTAATTTCGGGCATCTGAACCATGAAGGCTGGAAAAACCTCATTCATCAACACCTCTTTTTGCATTGGAAATTCACCTTTCATTAAAGGATTCCATTGTTCAAGTCCATCGGTGGATTGGACAAAAGTTTTGATGTCCATTTTTCCATCGCGGATTTTGGTGTTGTTGATGTTGTTGGTGCGCGAGAGGATATAAATTTCGTCGGAATGGCGCTCCCAAACCTTTTCGGGGATGGGTACGGACAGGCGCGCCATGCGGAAATGGGCATGATCAAAATTTTGTCCAAACGTTCTGAACTCGAAGCGCGGCTTTGAGATTTCTCCAATTTGCATTTTTTCTTGTGTCATTTTTTTGTATGTTAGAACTAACCTTCACCAAAGCTGAGATTATTTTATGGCTTTGGTGAAGGCTGTGTTAGTGATTATCTTCTGCGTTTTACAATGTTGTTAGAGGTTCCGCGGGTGATGGTGTTGAGGACTTGCCAGTTTTCGGAGCCATCGGGCATTCTGCCATAGGATTGGGTTACCTCCAGCGCAGGTATGACAACATTATCAATCACTGTTCCGTCAGGCTTTTCGAGCCATGCTTCATCACCACCACTTCCAAGGCCAAAGCCCGAAGGGTCGGCATCGTCCACCACAATGACATAAAATCCTTTAGAAGGGATTATAGTTCCGGCGGGGAATTCTTTTTTAGGTTTGGTGCCGTTTAGTCCGCCACTGTCGTAGATTTTATATCCGGTGAGGTCAACGTCAACATTGGAGTCGTTGTAAATTTCAATCCAATCAGGGTCTGTGGTTGTTCCGCGCGAATAGGCTTCATTCATCACCACAACAATACCGCCGGGGATTGCATTGGAGTTGGCTGCACCTTTGGTTACGGTGGCCATTATTTGCAGGTTGGTACTTCCATCGGGATATCTGCCATAGGAAGTGCCGGTTTCCAATGCGGGAAACTCAATGCTATCAACAACCACTCCTGCGGCGTTTTCAAACCAAACTTTTTCGCCGCCTGATGAGAGACCAAATCCGGCAGCACTTTCATCATCAACGGTGATGACAAAAAAGCCTTTGGCAGCGATGGTTGTGCCGGCAGGGAATTCCATTTTCGGTTTACTGCCTGCTTGGCCGCCGCTGTCGTATATTTTCCATCCTGACAGGTCAACAGCTTCGGTGCCATCGTTATAAATTTCAACCCAATCGGGTTCTTCTAGGCTGCCTCTTGAATAGACTTCGTTCATCATAACCACCACCACATTGGGCATGGCATTGCTGTTGGGTGCGCCTTTGGTAATGGTTTCTAACAATTGGAGGTTGTTGGAACCATCGGGAAAACGGCCATAGGATTGGGTTTCGCTCATCATGGGAAACTCGACACTATCAACCACGGCAGTTGTGTTTTCGAACCAAACTTTTTCACCATTAGAAGAAAGTCCAAAGCCTGCTAAACTTTCATCATCAACGGTGATAACAATAAATCCTTTGGCTGCGATGGTTGTTCCGGTCGGAATTTCCATTTTTGGTTTGCTTCCCGACTGTCCACCGCTGTCGTAGATTTTCCAACCAGAAAGATCAACAGGATCATTGCCATCGTTATAAATTTCAACCCAATCGGGTTCTTCTAATGTGCCTCGTGAGTAAACTTCGTTGATGACAACTCTGATGGCGGCAGGAACAGCATCGCTATTGGCAGCGCCGGGAGTAATGGTTTCAAAAATGCGGAGTTGGTCGCTTCCATCGGGGAAACAACCGAATGATTGCGTATTGCTGAGTGCAGGAAAAGTTACATCTTTGGCTACAATGCCTTGTGGATTTTCCAACCAAATTTGTTCGCCGTTTGACGAGAGGCCAAATCCTGATTCAGTTTCATCGTCAACGATGATAACGATGAATCCTTTCGAAGGAAGGATTGTTCCGGCAGGAAGATCTTTTTTGGGTTTCGATCCTGCTTGTCCGCCGCCGTCATATATTTTCCATCCGCTGAGGTCGGCATCAAAAGGCGAGGCGTTATAAATCTCAACCCAGTCGGGAGATTCGACGGTTCCTTGTGAATATATTTCGTTGATGTAGAGGTTTGGAAGAGGAATGTCGGTGGAGTTTGGTGCATTTGGACTTGGGCTGTTGAGGATTTCCCAATTGCCGCCATCGGGCACTCTGCCGTAGGATTGTGTGGGCTCAAACATGGGGAAAGTAACATTGTCAATCAGGTTACCAGCAGCATTTTCAAACCACACTTGCTCGCCGGCGCTGCTCAGGCCAAAACCGGTTTCGGTGCCATCGTCAACTACAATTACGTAAAATCCTTTGGGTGCAATGGTCGTTCCTGCCGGGATTTCCTTTTTAGGTTTAGAACCTGCTTGTCCGCCACTGTCGTAAATTTTATACCCGCTGATGTCAACAGCCACATCTGAAGCGTTGTAAAGCTCAACCCAATCGGGTGCGTCAACCGTTCCACGGCTATAGAGCTCATTCATTTGAATAAGCGGAGCACCAATGGTATAGGCAGCGGTGGTGGCAGGAGCACCCTCGGGAGCCACTGATGCCAGCCCTGATTTATTGGTAGCTTTGATGTAATAGTTCACGGTTACGCCATCGGCTTGGCCGGGTACTTGGCCATTATAAATATTGGAGGAACCCGAAGCAAGTGTCATGGCCACTTCGGTGAAGCTGTCGGAGCCGGCTTTGTAGTATAGTTTTACATCGCCCACGCCACTGATTGCTATTACTTTGGCTGAAACAACCACAACTTGGTCGGTTATAGGTGCTTGCGGTTTGATGGCAAGCTCTGAGATTGAAGGTGCTCCTTCGTACACTTCGTCTTTCACACAGCCCGAAAGCAAAGCGAGAAAGAGCATTGAAAAAATGAATAATTTCGTTTTCATTGTTAAAAATATTTTTTATAAATGATTAAAAATCAACTTCTAAGCGGATAGCTATCATGTGGAAATCTTCCCCGGCTTTGCCCGAAGCATCAACAACTTGTTTTGGGTCGGTGGTGAGGCTTCCTGCCTCATTGTATCCAACAAACAATTTGCCTTTTCCGTTGGCATAGCGGTCGTGGTTGACATAGGCGTAGTTAAGCATGATTTTCACGTTGTTGTTAGCGTAGTAGTTGAGGCCCAAGGTATATCCTTCGCCCGATCCGCCCATTATTTTACCATCGCCCTTGCTGTTGAGACTTAAATAATCGTAACGGAGAGCCAATTCCAAGTCGCCCCATTTTTTTCCGCGCGTGATTTGAGTGAACTCACCTTCAGAAGTGTTGTAGTTGTATTTTCCGCCAAAAATCAAATAGGTTCCCATGGCATAAAAGCCATCGAATTTTTCTGTTGGCAGGTCAAGTGTGCGGTGAACGTTGTTCATTACATATTCGCCTTGCAATCTGAAGTTGTTTTTGTAGGCAGCCAATTCAAGTCCGGTGAGGGTAGCATAGCTAATGTTTCCGATAAGATCGGTATCCATATATTTTTTGCGGTTGATGGAAGTGAGCGAGCGGCTGGAATAGCGCATGGTTCCGCGCACTTCGGCATCGGTTTTGGGTGTGCGATACGAACCGGCCACGCCAATGTGCAAGCCTTTGTTCTTGTCATTGTAAAAAGGCATGGCTACCAACTTTCCAGTGAAAGAAACACCTTCATCTTGTCCAAAATCTTTGTTGTTATCTTTGGAAAACATACGTTCCTCAACACCGCCAATGTCTTGGAAATGAATACCTCCAACTCCTAACAGGCCTTTATAGCTGTAAATTGCTGCCACACCAATATGACGTGAGGGAGCAAAAGCTGAAATCACACTTGGCCTTTCAATAAAGGTGAGGTACCGTGAGGTGGTGGTTGATTCCATTGAGAAACCTTCTTTGAAGTTACCGGCTTTCAGCTCCAAACCATTGTTGAAAGCGTATTGCAGATAGGCATCTTTGAGTTCGAGTTCAGAGTTAGAGAAATCGAGGTCAATTTCGCCATACCAGTTTTTGGCAAACTCAACCTTTGCAGCCAAGCGCGCCCTGCGGATGGAGGTCCCGTTTCCGATGGGGTTCATGGTTTCTTTTGAGAACATGGCACCATCCACCTGAACACGGAAGTCGAACCATATCCGGTAGTCATCTTTAAGACTTTGCATCACCAAAATGCCGTTACGTTCTTCCACTTGAAGTGGATTTCGGTTCACTTTTACGCCATATTGGTTGTAACGTACATTGCTGTTAAGCGTTACATCGAGGGTGGTTTTGCCGTTCAGGGGCATCTCCAGCACATTGTGATCGGGATGCGAGAAAACCAGCACTTGTCCATCGGCAATTTGCAGGGTGATGGTGTACATTCCATTTTTGTTGGTTACCACTGACTGGTTTGTACCTTTGAGGCTGACCACAGTTTCGCCCAACACTTCACCGGCATGATCGGAGGTAACCGTGCCGGTAATTTGGGTCGTTTGCCCGAAAAGAAGCGCGGTTCCGAGCCCAATCCAAGCAGCCATTAACAGAATAATTTTCTTCATAGGTTTAAAATTTAATTAAATGGTATTGATAAATTGTAAAAGATTATCATTTTTCTCCAGTTTGAGCTTTCTTTTCAGTCGGTAGCGCGACACCTCCACGCTCTTAGGCGAGATGCTGAGTAAGGTGGCAATTTCTTTGTTCGAGAGGTTCAGTCTAATTAAGGTAGCTAATTTTTTTTCTTGATCGGTAAGGTTTGGAAAAGCAGCTTCAAGCTTCATTTTGAAATCTTTATGCACTTGCTCTACCTCGCCGTAAAAGGTTTCTTTTTCTCGCGAAAACGACATTTTTTGTCTGATAAAGCTAATGGTGTTTTTGAGGTTGTTTCTAACCACGGCCTGCTCTTCGGATGGGTTGATGGCATCCAATCGGGCAGTAATTTCTTCAAGAAACATTCGTTGCTCGGTAAGGTTAAAAGCCATGTCAATAAACTCTTTTCTTCTAGTTTCAAGATGGGTTTGAAGCACTTCATTTTTTGATTGAATGGCTTTCATTTCCATTTCCGATAGGGAACGCTGTGCTTGAAAGAGTTGATTCTGCTGTGATAGAAGGTCGTTTTCGGCTTTTAGCCTTAGTTTTTGTTGCCGAAAAACAAGAAAAACCAATAGGGTTATCAATGCAGTGGCTGCCAACAAAATGCCGGGTATCACCAAATCCAATTTCTTTGACGAGGTAAAATCACTTCGCGTAAACATTTCAAAGTCTTGGTTATCAATGACTTTACTCGCTATTGGCAAGTTGAAAACATTTTGAATAAAAAATAAGGATATAAACGCGAAAAAACCCGCAATAAGTGGGGTTGTTAACCAACCCATTGCCATTGAAACAAGGGATTTACTATTGATCTCTCGCGAACCCTTTACAAAACCGATACCCAAAACCGACCCTACTACTACCTGCGTGCTCGAAACCGGAACGAGCGGAAAAGCGGGTAAACCCATGGATAGCAATAGGTTTGCAAGGTGACTCGATGAAAAAAGAAACAACACCATTGCTTGCGATAAAACAACAACGATGGCTGCTTCGGGCGAGAGTGACAAGATACCATTGCCAAAACTGCGCATCATTTTTTCGCCATAAGTGTAAATGCCAACCGCAATGGACATGCCGCCAAAAAGCAGTAGCACTTGAACGCCATCGAGACTAAAAATGCCAAAATCAATTTCAATCGCGGGTGCTGAGCTGATAAATACGGCCATTACATTGGCGATATTGTTGGCCCCCAAGCTATAAGCTGCAAATGCACCTGTGATTATTAAAGCTATTCTGGTGTAAGCATCGAGCTTAATGACATGTATCTTTGCTTTTTTCAGAAAATTGCGAAGCAAAAGAAAGAGGAGAGCGGAAAACAGCAGCCCTAAGAGAGGCGCACTCACCCAAGAGATTACGATTTTATATAAAACCTCGGCATTTGCGTTGTTGCCGGTGAAAAGAATCCAGCCCATAATGGCTCCCACGATGGCTTGACTGGATGAAACCGGCAGTCCGCGCTTTGTCATAACAAAAACGGTTGCCGCAGCACACAAAGAAACTGTAAATCCACCGGCCAAGGCATCAACGGCACCTAAAGCATTGAGGGTTTGGGTGGTGCCTTTGCCCTGAAAAACAGCACCTAAAACCACAAATACGCTTGAAAGAAATGCTGCCTGGCGAAAACGAATCATTTTTGAACTTACAGCACTACCAAAAATATTGGCAGCGTCATTGGAGCCTAAGGACCAACCTAAAAACAAGCCACTTGATATGTAGATTAGAAACAACACTTGTTTTTAATACTTTGGTTATTTTTGGGTTGATGAGTGAAATAATCTCTTTTCATGGTTGCTGTTTGAAAATTATATAGTTCGTTTAATCGCCATTACCGAAATGAGATCGGCAGCTTTTTCGGCAGCATCCGACAAAGTTTCAATGTGCAAAGTAAAGTATCGGAGGTGAAATTTCTCACTCAGCTTGAGGTTGGGCATATCATGGAAAACCGTCCTTTTTATGGCATCAGCCAGCTTATCGGTTTCTTTTTCATATAGATAGGTGCGATGAATTTTTTCTTTTACTGCCTCAGGCTCTCTAAAATAGGCTCTGGCTGCCGGCAAAACAGCTTCGCAGGAGGCCACCGCCAATTCTACCAGTTTTTTTAAATCTTGATGTAGCTCCTGGGGGATGAACGGGACTTCGACATCAAATTGATACAAACTTTTTTTTGCCAAATCAATAATGTTGTCCAATTCTTCCATCAGCCGCATAATGTCGCCGCGCAACTGAGGCATCAACGACTGCGTATATAAAATGTTTTCAACTTTTCGCCGGAGAATGTCAGCATCTGTCTCAAGTAACGACAGGGTGTTGAGGTTGTCGAGAAAACTTTTGGTGTTGCCGTCTAAATAATTACCTACACCTTCTTTGAAGATGAGAATCCCTTTGTCAATATGATCAATAAAACTTTCGATCAGTTCAATGGACTTATTGGCATGTCGTAAAGTAAACATAAAATTATCTTTCTTTAAAACCTCTCCAAAGGTAAAGGTATTTACAATACAATCAAAACTTGAGGTAAAGTCAGCTACCCAGCTGCAAATTTTTGCAGCTGGGTTTAACAATTATTTAACGTGCTGATATATTGAGTTTTAAAATATGACTGTAAAGCAACATCTAATGATGCTTGGTTTTGTTGTTGGCTGTTGTTAAGCCTGTGTAAAGTCATAGAAATGAAATTTCAATGCTTTTGACTCAAAAAGTTGAGCTTAAAACCGGATGAATCAACTTTGCCTCAGCAGAAATTCAAGGGGCATGTGCACACGGTTTTTCCATGCCTCTTCGCTATGTGTTGCACCTTCGTCTTTCACGGTAATCCAGTTTTCACCTTCGGTATAACCACCTTCTCGCATCAATTGATCCATAGTGAGCTGATGAATTTCGTAGAATGCATCAATGGTGGCTGTTCCAAAATCATAATATATCCGGTGGTTTTTAGGGTTGGGAAGGTGGTCAAAAAGCCACTGCATAAAAGGTTGTGAAAAAACGGTATCATTCACATGCAGGCTCAACGGCCAATGGGTGCTAACACATCCTGCATTTCCAAAAATCTGTGGATATTTAGCAATGGCGTAGGCCGAAATAAGACCACCCATACTCGAGCCCATAATGGCGGTATGTGCCGCATCGGTCAAGGTAGGGTAATGTGCATCAATGTATGGTTTTAGCTCCTTGACAATAAATTGAAGGTAGCCATCACTTAGAGGCACAAGTTCCGGATTGTTATGTTCGTTTTGGATGTATTCACGTAGTTCATCATTCAAAAAGTCGAAAGCCGGCGTGGGCAAGTACTCTTGATAGCGTTTAGAGGTGTTCCAAATGGCAACAACGATGGTGGGTTTCACCCTTGTTTGGTAAAGAAGTGGCTGCAAAGCGGCGTCAATAGCCCAAATTTGACCATGAAAACCTGTTGCAGGATTGAAAAGGTTTTGACCATCGTGCATGTACAAGACCGCGTGGCGTTGTTGGGCATCAAAATCTTCAGGAAGCCAAATGTCAACGCGCCGCGCTTCGGCATATTTTGATGGAAACGAATGGATACTGTGGATGTGTCCGTATTTTGGGAAGGTATGTTTATTGCTTTTGATAACTTTCATAAAATGATTTCAACCTTTAACTGTAATTTGGTCCGCAAAAATAACGGAATTGAAGGATTGTCCAAACCCTTTTCAAGTCATTAAGCCTTGCTTTGTGGCCGATTCTTTCCAATCAGTTTTTTTTAACTCTCAATTCAACGAAAAGACAACAGATTTCTTACAATTAAACATTTAACAAAAGAATAATACACATTTTTGTAAATAATTGAATTACAATGATCTAAAATTTGGTTTTGCTAATCGTTGAACCACCATTTGGTAAAAAAAGCTGCATCCTTTTTTGCAAAACCAGTCGCTTGATAAGATAGTTTTCTTAAATGGCTGTAGCTCGAAGCTTTGGGCTAATTTTGCAGAATTGAGACAATGTAAACAATTTGAAATGATACTGAAGTTAAAAACGGGTGAGGAAAAGGTGTTGGTTGGTGTTTTAAAAGCATCGCGGTATTTTGGAACCTTACTTTTGCCTTATCTCTGCGATGACGACAATCCGGTGGCCTTTTTTGTTCGAAATCCTTTGGTAACTCTTGATTTAGATCAGTTTGAAAATGCCGATCCCGGAATAGTACTGTTGTATGAATTGGCACTTTCATTGGATCCCCATCGGTTGATCAAGCGATTTTCGAAAAATAATTTGAACTTAAACGACTTTGTTTCAGAAAAAAACAAAAAGGTTTTCGACACGGTAGTGATGCCTTTTGTGTGGCAAAAGTTTGCTGAAATTGAACAAAAAATGAACGAGATGGGCATCCCTCTTTACGAGGCCCGCTCGTGGCCTAAATTATATCCTGATAATGCCATCGAACGCATAAAAGAACTTGCCGAAACGAAACTTTATTTTGATAAGGGCGAAGATTCAACTACCTATGTATTAAAGGCTTGGGTGGGCAAAACGCCACTTCATTTGCAGGATAGTTCCAACCGCCTTCTCTCCATTGACCCATGTTACTTGATGCACCAAAACCAACTTATTCGATTTGATGAAACAGTGAATGGGAAAATGATCAAGCCCTTTTTGGAAAAAAGTGAGTTGTTTATCCCATCTCATATGGAGAGGCTTTATTTTGAGCGTTTTATAAAAAAGATAGCCAACACCTCCAACATCGAAGCTAAGGGTTTTGATATGTCTGATTTGGAGGTGCAGCCCACCGCGCAACTGCACATTGAGCAAAGCTGGGATGGCATTTTTGGAATGGTTTTAAAGTTTGACTATGCCGAAAAAGTATTTCTCTGCGACCAAACTGATATGGTGGTAACTTTGCTTGAAATCAGCGATGCCGGCTTTATCTTTAAACGAATTAAAAGGCAGTTGACTTGGGAAAAACAGCTGGTGGATGCGCTTAAAGCTAAAGGATTTGTGAAGGCAGGCTCCTTTTTCATGGCTCCGCAGGGTGGTAGCACAATCGAAAATTTTCTGTATTTTTTATCCGATCACACCCATGGTCTTGAAGCTGAAGGTTTCAGGTTTATTCAAGCAAAGGAAATGAATTATTTATTGCAAAAGCCTGAGCTGAAAATAATTAAGGAAAACGCCAATGATTGGTTCGATATTAATATCATTCTCCATATCGGCGATGTGCAGCTTCCTTTTGTGATGCTCCGAAACCACCTTCTCGACAAAGTGCCTTTTTATCTCTTTGAAGACGGTACGCGTTTTTTGGTTCCTGAAGTTTGGTTTGAACGCTACACTCCTTTGTTTATTCATGCAAAAAAACATGGGACAAAATTGCGTTTTGCCCATCACCACCTGCCATTGGTGTCGCAATTGCTGCCCGAATTGAACTTGATTACCCTAACACCACCAAGGCCTGCTGTAAAATTGGAGCTGCCTCACATTGAAAATGCCAGCTTACGTCCGTACCAGCAGCACGGTTTTTATTGGTTGAGCAACCACCTGCAGCAGCAAACAGGTGCCATTCTGGCCGATGACATGGGCTTGGGGAAAACTTTACAGATGATTGCACTTCTTGTGGCGTTTTTTTCAACTAATATTTCTAAAAGCACCAAATCCAAAGTTCGTATTCCTGCGCCATTGCCCGTGGAATCTGAGGGGCAGCTGGATATATTCACCGAGGCCACCTCTAACCTTGAGCAGCTTAAAGCGGATGATAACCTTCACCTCCCGGCTTTGGTAGTCATGCCTACTTCGCTCATCCATAACTGGTTGAATGAATTGAAACGCTTTGCCCCCCAGCTTAGGATTCATGTTTACACCGGTGTTAAACGGAACCTAACCAAACGCCTTATTGCCAACAACGATGTCATTCTTACTACCTATGGAATCATGCGGAACGAAATTGACCGCTTAAGCCGCCATGTTTTTAGCATCGTCATACTCGATGAAAGCCAACAAATAAAAAGCCCTACTTCAAAGACGGCACAAGCAGCTTTTATGCTCAATGCTACCCATCGTTTTGCATTGACAGGAACTCCGGTTGAAAATCGCTTGTCCGACCTTTGGTCGCAAATGCAATTTGTAAACCCTTCATTATTAGGCGATTTAAATACTTTTAATCGCTATTATGCCGTCCCCATTGCCAAAGAAATTGAATCTGTACGCCGAACCCAACTGCTGTCCATCATCCAACCTTATATTCTTCGCCGTACCAAAATGCAGGTGGCTCCCGAGCTACCGCCCATCACCGAAACTTTGGTTTATTGCGATATGGATGAAATGCAAGAGCTGCTTTACGTGAAGGAGAGAGCCCGTATGCGCAACAGTATCCTCGAAAAAATCAGCAGTGAAACCTCACCGCTCGACAATTCATTTTTGTATTTGGCTGCTTTAATGAAACTGCGGCAGTTGGCAAACCATCCAAAGATGCTTTTTCCTGATGAAACTGCCGGCAGTGGTAAGTTTCGTGAGGTGCTCGATTACCTTGAAACTGTTTTAGATGAACAACATAAGGTGCTTATTTTTTCTTCGTTTGTTACGCAACTCGAGTTGCTCGAAGTGGAGTTGCAGCAACGGAATATCGTCTATTCTAAACTGATTGGCGCTACGCGTGATCGGGAGGAGGTGATTAAAAACTTTAGAAAAAATAAAGAAAATCAGGTCTTTTTGATTTCGCTTAAAGCTGGTGGTGTTGGACTAAATTTGGCCGAAGCTGATTATGTCTTTATCCTCGATCCTTGGTGGAATCCTGCCGCTGAAAGTCAAGCTGTGGGCCGCTCACACCGCATCGGACAGAATAAAAATGTGTTCGTTTATCGTTTTATCACCAGAAATTCTATCGAAGAAAAAATCCGAAAACTCCAAGAGTCAAAACGCCAACTCGCTGAAATGACAATTGTTGAAGAATCATTTTATGCTGCACTAAGCCAAAAGGAAAAAATTGGACTCCTCGAGTAAAACGGGTGCTTATTTTTTTTGTGCGTTTTGCACTTTAAAAACCTGTCATTATATTAATAGGTATTCGCCCACTTGATGACTTCAGAGGTTTGTCCCGAACGATAGCCAACGGTCACCATTTTTGGGCCAAAATAATATCTAATAAAAAGATTATCAGCATTTTGAATCAGTTTAATCACCTCTTCGTCCAAAGTGTATTGAATGCGGATGGAACGGTAGTCGGATTGGCTATAGCCGGAAACTACTGTCACTTGGGTGCTGTCGGAAGTGGGAACGGACTTGGTGTCTTCTGAAATTTTTGTAAAGGTTTCACTTTCTTGCGATCTCAACTCAATAGGCACAATATTTTCGTCAATCAACAGATAAATTGTTGGGTCAAGGGGGTGCATAGAAGTAGAAATGATAAGTTGTTCATACACCCAATATTCAATTTCGCCTGTTTTTTTAATGATTTTCTGTAAGGTTTGCTTCGTGCTGCCAAAGCCGGTGTTCCATTCTAATATTTTATTGAGGCTCAGTTCTTTTGTTATAGTTTTGCTTTCGCGGACTCGATCGTATTCCACTCGCATACGGCGGTCAAACTGAACAATACAACTTGTGGAAAGAAGAAGAGCCATCATCACAAAAATCCAATAAGTCTTTTTCATTTTTTAAATGTTTAAAATAAAACCACAGCAACAATCGCGAGAGCAAAAGTAAGTTGATTTGGGATTAATTCTTCTTAAAATCACCGGTTTTGCTAAGCTTTTTACATTACCGGGTAAAAAAAACAATCCCAAAATCTTCCTCCTATCTAATTGCCCCTTAGGTGATGGTGGAGGCATTTACTTATTTTTGTAAAATAATGGACGAGGTGAAAGCATGAGTTTTTGATGACATCCTTTACTTTATTGATAAAAACACTTTCAGTATGATAGATAAACTGTTGACAATCATTTTTTTACTTTCTTTTACTTTTCTTCAAGCACAAACTCCGAATCAAAAGCATGACTATCGTCCTCCTGTGGATATTCCGATTTATTTGTCAGGCACTTTTGGTGAGCTGCGTGGCGACCATTTTCATTCGGGGATTGACATCCGAACGCAAGGAAGGGAGGGTTTGCCCGTTTATGCCATTGCTGATGGCTATGTGAGTCGTGCCGCGGTTTCATCCGGAGGCTTCGGAAAGGCCCTTTATCTCGACCATCCTCAAACAGGACATACTTCGGTATATGCGCATTTACTGCGTTTTGCTCCAAAAATTATGGAGTGGGTAAAGAAACAACAATACGAAAAGCAGAGTTTTACAGTGAATTTATTGCCCGAAAAAAGTTTTTTTATCATCAAAAAAGGCGATCTGATTGGTTATAGCGGAAACTCCGGTTCATCGGGTGGTCCACATTTGCATTTTGAGTTGCGCGATGCAGCAACGCAAGAAATCGTTAATCCACTGGCTTTTGGCTTCAAAATGAAGGATTATATCCGCCCTTCGATAACGAAAATGGCCATTTATCCTGAAAGTGAAAATACTGAAATAAACGGAAAATCAGCTTCATTGTATGTTGAGGTACAAGGTTGGGGCGAGCAACATCGGTTGAAAGAACTAGCGGAGGTAAGGGTTTCAGGAAAAATTTCTTTTGGGATTTCGACTGTGGACACCCATAACGACACGCCCAACAGCAACGGCGTTTATGAAATTGCTTTATGGGTAGATGAACAGCAAATATTTGGTTTTAAAGCCGATCGGTTTGCTTTTGACGAAACGCGCTACATCAACAGCATGATTGACTATGGATACTATGTGAAAAATAAATCACGCATGATCCGTAGTACCATTGATCCTTTCAACCGTTTGAAAATGTATTTCAATATGCAGAATAATGGAAGCGTAACCGTAAAAGCCGGCGACACTTTGAGTGCGAAATATGTAGTGAAAGATATTTATGGCAACACTTCTAAGCTGCCTTTTACCCTTGTTGGAGTGGCCGCTAAAACTGTTTCAAAGCCCGTTTCGGCGGATACCATATTGACACAGATTATTGCCGGAAGATCTATAACTCTCAATGGATCAGGGTTTTCTGCTATTTTTCCAAGCGATGCTTTTTATAAAAACCTTGAACTTCAAAAAGCCAATACGCCCTCAAATGATTACCTGTCTGATGTGATAACAATTGGAAATGAACAAGTTCCTGTTCATAAAAATTACAAGCTTAAAATTAAAGTCAATGCAAAAGCGAACAACCCACAAAATTTAACGGTGGTGCTTCTCGATAAAAACAAGCCCCTTGCTCTTGGTGGCGACTACGCTGATGGTTGGATGAGTGTTTCGACCCGAAAATTAGGTCGTTTTGCAGTGATGGCCGACACTATTTCTCCCACTGTGATTCCAATTAATTTTAGGCAAAATGCTGATGTTCAATCACTATCGGAATTGAAAGTTAGCGTTAAAGATAATTTTAGCGGTATTAAAGACATTCGGCCCTCTTTAAATGGCGAATGGTTGCTGATGGATTACGATCCAAAAAACAATCTGCTTACCTATGAAGTAGATGAGCGATTAAAAAAAGGTGAAAACACTTTGCGTATTTTGGTCACTGATGAATGTAACAACAAAACTACGCTGGAGGTGAAAGTGAAACGGTAACTCGTTGATCTTCCTTAACCCATTTACAGAATTTTTCAGCTCACAAAAATCCTGTACTTTTGGCGCGCAGAATAGCAAACCTCTATGCCTCATTTATCCATCGTAAGTCCTGTTTACAGAGCCGAAAAAATACTGCCTGTGTTGGTGCAACGCATCGCTCAGGCTGTGAGCGTAATCACCAACGATTTTGAAATCGTGCTGGTTGACGATCGCAGTCCCGACAATTCTTGGGCTGTAATTGAAGCACTTGCAAGCGAAAACCCCCAAATAAAAGCCATTCGTCTCAGTAGAAATTTTGGTCAACACTATGCCATCACTGCCGGCTTGGATCACGCCAAAGGCGAGTGGATAGTGGTGATGGATTGCGACTTGCAGGACCGTCCCGAAGAAATTCCTGTCTTGTATCAAAAAGCCCTTGAAGGCTTCGATATTGTGCTGGCCCGTAGAGGTAGGCGCAAGGATAAGCTGGCTAAAAGATTGTTTTCTAAGTACTTCTATAAAACCTTGAGCTACCTCAGCGGTTCGGAACAAGATGCTTCAGTGGCCAATTTTGGAATTTACAACCGTAAAGTTATCGATGCCATTCGACAGATGCGCGAATCTATCCGCTATTTTCCTACCATGGTGCAGTGGGTGGGCTTTCGGGCGGCGAAAATTGAGGTGCAGCACGATGAACGTTTTGAAGGTGAAACCAGCTACAATCTCCGAAAGTTAATGCGGCTGGCCACTGATATTATCTTGGCATTTTCCGATAAACCATTGAGAATACTAATAAAAGGAGGCATTCTCATTTCATCAGTTTCCGTGATTGTGGCAATGGTGTACCTCGTCAGATACTTCCGTGGCGAAATTGAAATTTTGGGCTACACCAGCCTGATCATATCGGTTTGGCTGCTTTCCGGAGTAATCATTGCTACGCTGGGTGTTGTTGGACTATACATTGGAAAGATTTTTGAAGGCGTGAAAAACAGACCCATCTACCTGATAGAAAAGAAACTCAATGATTGAAAAACTAAACTGGGATTCTGCTTTTTTTGGCTTTCCTGTTGGTAAAACCAGTATCGAATCACCCGATTTTTTCAACGAAGGGGCTTTTCTGAATGCAGCCTCAGCCTACAAATTGGTGTATCTTTTTGCAAAATCACCGATAAGTAATTCCCGTTTTACGCAACCGGCAGATGTGAAATTAACATTTCAAAAAACATTAGAATCAGAAAATTCAGGGGTGAAATTGCGGGTTTTCAATGCCGTTTTCCATGACTATAATGACTTGCAAAAGCTTGCTTTTCAAAGTGGCGAATACAGCAGGTTTAAAACCGATAAGGGTTTTGATCCAAAGGAATTTAATCGCATGTATGACATTTGGATAAAAAAAAGCATTGATTCTGAACGGTCTATGGTACTTGTTGAAGAGTTGGATAACAAACTTGCCGGCTTTGTCAGCATTGACTTTGATGAATCCGAAACCGTCAGAATTGGCCTGATTGCCGTTGATGGCGAAATGCGTGGAAAGGGTGTGGGCGCGCTGCTGATGGCGCAGGCGGAAAAGGCAGCTTTGAAGGTTGGTAAAAAGTTCATCAGGGTTGCTACACAGCAAAAAAACACTTCGGCAACAAACTTTTATGTCAAGCAGGGCTACTCCCTCGCTGATCAAATTTTTATTTATCATTATTGGAACTTATGATCCCGTTTAATAAACCGCATATCACCGGAAGAGAATTGGAGTTTATCAGCGATGCTGTGGCTTGTGGACATATTTCCGGCAACGGAAAATACACGAAACGCTGTCAGCAATGGGTTGAAAATCAATGGGGTTTTCATAAATGCTTGCTCACCACTTCCTGCACCGATGCACTTGAAATGGCCGCTATTTTATTGAGCATACAGCCTGGCGATGAGGTCATTATGCCGTCATTTACTTTTGTGAGCACAGCCTTGGCTTTTGTGCGTCAAGGTGCAAAAATTGTTTTTGCCGACAGCCGCACCGACCATCCCGGAATGGATGAAAAATCACTTGAAAAGCTCATCACCAAAAGAACGCGTGCTATTGTGGCAGTACATTACGCCGGGGTTGCCACTGATATGAAACTGCTGATGGAAATTGCCAATCGCTACCAAATTCCGGTGGTCGAAGATGCTGCTCAAGCCATTGACAGTTATTATGTTAGCCAAGCCGGTAAACAGGCGTTAGGAAGTTTTGGGGTGCTGTCGGCTTTTTCTTTTCACGAAACCAAAAACATACAAAGCGGCGAAGGTGGCATGTTGGTGATCAACGATCCCAAACTGGTAAAAAGAGCCGAAATTATTTGGGAAAAAGGAACCAATCGAGCTGAGTTTTTTAGGGGCGAAGTCAATAAGTATGGCTGGGTTGATACGGGAAGTTCATTCTTGCCGGCTGATACAATTGCTGCGTTTTTATATGCTCAACTGCTTGATATAAAATCTATTCAAACAAAACGAATTGAACTTTGGAACAACTATCTTCGCTTTTTTAATGCCTGGAATTGTGGTCGCATCAAGTTGCCTGCGATACCTGATTTTGCTACCAATAACGGTCACATGTTCTACATTTTGCTCGAGAAGTTTGAGCTGCGTCAAAAGCTCATTCAGCATTTGAAAGCCAATGATGTGCTGGCCGTTTTTCACTATTTGCCATTGCATGACTCACCTTATTATGCAGCCAAGCATGATGGCCGTGAATTGCCTAATGCTGAGTACTTTGCAGATCATTTGTTGAGGTTGCCGCTCTTTTTTGAGCTTACTTTTGAGCAGCAACAACATATTTTTTCACTGATCAGCGAATTTATCAAGCGCAATTAAAGATAAAACCAATGGAATTTCCTCATTTTCAACGCCGATGGAAAGTTGGAGCAACGACTGTAAGTTTGCTTTTACTGCTTGTCTTTGTGGTATCGCTTTTTGTTCGACGCTTCAATGGCGATGAAGGAATAATTGGCGAATGGGCCTATTGGCTGGCAAATATCGGCGAAGCGCGTTCCATGCTTTACCAAAGTTATTTTGGCGACAAAGCACTGTCGTTGCCTATTTATCATAAGTTTTACACCATCTTGCTCGCCGGTGTCATCAAAGTTTTCGGTTTCACGCCTTTTTATCTCAGGCTCCTCTCTTTATTGTCTTTTGCTGGCGTGCTGTGGTTAAGTAATCTTTATCTAAAACAAAATCAGATCACTTTATTTTCGCTTCCAGTTTTGGTTGGAATATACTTGGCGCAGTCGCTGTGGTTCAACTTTGCTTTTTTGGCGCGACCCGAATTGATGATGGCCTTTTTGGTGCTCGCGGTTTTTGTTTTGCTCAAGCAATTTTCCACCACACGACACTGGAAATGGGCCTTTTTAGCGGGTTTGGTAAGTGGTCTTTCTTTTTATACACACCTCAACGGACTGGCCATCATTGCTGCCGGTGGTTTGTTTTTGTTGTTTCGTTTTCAATGGCAGGCGGTCATTTCTTATGGAATAAGTGCCTTTTTGGTTGCGAGCTTATTTGTCATTGATATTCCTGGAACTTATTTAGGTTTGCTGCACGAACTTTCGCAGGCGCCTGATGTTGAGAATACTAGCTTTTCACCTCAACGATTGTTGATGAAGATGCTGACCGAGCATGAACGTTTTTTTCATAATGCAGGCCTGGCAGTTTTTTCACTGACAGTATTGCTGTGTTTGGTCTTCACTTGGAAACATCAAAAAAAGCAACATGTTGATTTACTTCTATTTACAGTCTTACTTGTATTCAGCCTCAGCATATTAACCCACGGAAAAACACACAAGTATTTATTGTATTATATGCCTTTTATGGTCTTGATGATCTTAAATGCACTTCATTTTTTGTTTTCTTCCCAAAGTAAAACAAAAATCATCATTCTTTCTGTTTTTCTGCTTTCCGGAACCGGAATTTCAATAGCGGATTACGTAAAGGAATATTCCTATTTTGTTGACGTGAAAGCGCGCAATCAAGCTTTGGCCGACAAAATGGAGGGAGGAAAAACAGTGCTGGCACACGATGGTTTTGTTTTTGGTCAAGTGGAAAATTTTGAGGTGCGCAGCCCAATAATTTTCTTTTTTACACACAAAGGCTTTACCGAAAACAATCTGGAGGATCGGCTTGAATATCTGACTTTTGCTTACGATGAAGGATATGATTATGTAGCCATTGACATGATTTTGGAACGCAAGGAAATCAGGGAATTTATTCATTACAAGTCTTTAACTGTTAGTGATACGCTTGCCGGATTTGTGTTGGAGTACAAAAATGCTGATTATTTGGTCTTTAAACGCTTAGACTAAATGCGTGAGCTGTCATTGTCAATGGAATCCATCTCGATCAGAAATACTGAAAGAGAATTTGTGTCATAAAAATCAATTGCTTTTGTTTTATGCTAAGGTTGCAAATCAGCCATAACTCACGCTTTATTCCACATCAAACCATCTGAATTGACTATTTTTGTCGAAATTTTATCTCTTGAAAAATTCCTCTGAATCTTTTAGGCTCATTGCCAAAACTACCGCTGGCCTCGAACAAGTGCTTGCTGATGAATTACTGCAACTTGGTGCCGCCAACATTGAATTGATGACACGCGCTGTAGCTTTCGATGGCGACCAAGCCTTGATGTACAAAGCCAACTATCTGTTGCGCACTGCTTTGCGTGTTTTAAAACCCATCGCTTCTTTCAAAGCGCAAAACGAACAGCGGTTGTATGATGAAATTTATAAGATACAATGGCATGAGTTGCTTCAAACCGACCAAACTTTTGCTATAGATGCAGTGGTAAGCGGTGGCAGATTCACCCATTCTCAGTTTGTAGCTTATAAATCCAAAGACGCCATCGCCGATCAGTTTCGAGACCGTTTCGGGATACGACCTTCGGTGGATACTTCAGCTCCCGATCTGCGGCTGAACGTACATATTTTCGATGATCAGGTCAGTTTGGCGCTCGATAGCTCAGGCGATTCGTTGCACAAACGAGGTTACCGTTATGTAGTGGATAAAGCGCCTATCAATGAGGTGCTTGCAGCAGGATTGATTCAGCTCGCCGGCTGGAAAGCTGATTGTCATTTTATGGATTCTATGTGCGGATCGGCTACCTTGCCCATCGAAGCAGCCATGCTGGCCATGAAAATTCCGGCAGGTTATTTCCGAGATGAATTTGGTTTCATGAAATGGAAGGACTTCGACAGCGAATTGTGGAGCAGCATCAAACGTGAAGCCGATGCTGCCATTACCGATTTCGATTTTGAAATTATTGGCAGCGATCGTTCGGCAAAAGCCATTGATATCGCACATCAAAATCTTCAAAAGGCTCATTTACATAAGGATGTAAAGCTTTTCAAACAGCAGATGGAAACGATT
Source organism: Bacteroidota bacterium (assembly GCA_023396415.1). GTDB lineage: Bacteria > Bacteroidota > Bacteroidia > Bacteroidales > F082 > JALNZU01. Next base: position 44,009 of record JAEWWJ010000024.1, on the reverse strand, counting down.
GTTCCTCCCGTAGGTGGTGGTCTTTTGCTCATCAATCCGCCTTATGGCGAAAGACTCGAAGAAGAGGATATCATTGCCCTGTATGCCAATGTGGGCGATAGTCTCAAAAAGAATTTCAAAGGTTGGCAGGCTTGGATCATCAGCAGCGATTTTACGGCCCTCAAGCATGTCGGACTGAAACCGTCTAAGAAACACACGGTTTATAATGGCTCGTTGGAATGTAAGTTTGCCCGCTTCGATATTTTTGAAGGAAAACATAAGGACATGAAAGCCAAGGCTTCGAGCGGTGAAAAGTGAATAGTGAAGAGTGAATAGTGATCTGTGATGGAGGGATGGAGTTTTGGAGTTATGAGTTGCTTCGTCAAGCTCAGGGCAGGGATGGCTACCTGTTTCATTTTGATATTTATTTGTTCATAAATACATTATGTTCATGTAACGTGAACAAGAAAAAACGTGAACACTTGTAATTTTTGATGGGTGAGGTGTCTTTTTCACAAGCTCAGGGTAAGGATGGTTAGTGGTCTGATGCGAGATTTTGTGGGTTTTGATGTGTGAAGAATTGCTAAACAAAGAACAAAAAAACAAAGAAAAAACTAAGCTTCTTTCCCCACAACGACCGTCAACATGCTGTCGGGGTTTAAATATTTTTGGGCCAAAAGTAGCAGCTCTTCGCTGGTGATACTGTTGAAAGCGGCTAGGCTGTCCTCGAAATATTTCATTCCCAGCTTATTTTCAAGTGTAATCAAAAATTTTTCGGCTTGGTGGAAAACGCCATCCAGCGACCGAGTGTAGGTTCCTGTGAGGTAGTTTTTAACCAAAGTTAGTTCATCATCACTCACTTTTTCATTGCAAAGCAAGTTCAACTCCGATTGAATTTCTTTTAGTGCTTGCTGCGTGACTTCGCTGCCCACTTCGGTTCTTATCAAAAAACCGGTGGCTTTTCTTTGCGTGCTGATCCCACTTGAAATGCCATAAGTAAATCCTTTGTCTTCGCGTATATTTTTCATCAATCGGGAACCGAAGTAGCCGCCCAAAATAGTGTTTAAAACCAAAAATCCAAAGTAATCCGGGTGCGACCGCGCCATAACGGGTCGCCCGATCATAATTGCCGATTGCAAAGATTGTTCTTGGTGTTGAAAGAGGTATTGGGGTGCGAATTGTGTGTTTTGAACAAAGTCGTCGGGACGGGTGCTCTTGCTCCACACTCCGCCAAAAGCTGCTGCAACAGCCTTGATCATTTTATCGTTTACTGGCCCGCTTAACACAATTTTCATTGTGGAAGGCTCAAGATGGCGTTGGTGAAACTCGAGCAGATCGGTGATTTGCAACTCGTCAAAGTCTTCTTCTTGAGCTACTTGTCCATACTTGCTTTGTGGGCCATAGAGCTGAGCTGTGAAAAGACGGTTGGCGAGATGTTTGTTTTTTTTGCTGTTCACCAAAAAGTCTTGTTTTTGGCGTTTGTTGAACACTTTAAAGCTTTTTTCTTTATAATCAGGCTCTTTGATGATGTTTTCTAAAAGAGGGAGCAGGGAAGGCAGACTTTTGTCGAGGCAATACAAGCTGAGGTAGCTGTTGTCTTTCGTAGTTTGAAGGTCAAGATAAGCTCCGTGGTAATCAATTTTGGCGTGGATGGCTCCCGCGCGGTACTTTTTACTTCCTTCGCGCATCATTTTCATGGCTGATCCGGCCACAAGTACTTTATTTTGATAGGCAGACCCGGCATTAAAAACCATATCAATACGCAATGCCTGCTGACTTTTGTCAACAAAGCTGTAAATCTCGACGCCATTGCTCAATGTGATGCAAGGGGGCTCTTGCAATTTTAAAGCGGTTGAATTTAAAGTCGGTGGGGCAAACTGACGAAAATTTTGGTAGGTTTCAATCATTTTCTTTGAGATAATATAAGGTGCTGCAATTCTTGTCGTCCAAAATTCGTTTGGCAAGGCTATGTATTTGTTCTGCTGTTACTTGGCGATACTTTTTGGTCATGCTGTTGATGAGGTCAACATTCCCTATGTAAGCATAAAAAGCCAAGTTCATGGCTTTGTTAAGAACCGATATGTCGGAAAATATTTTTCCCGAGAGCACCCTGTTTTTCACTTTGCGCAGCTCGTAGGCGGAGGGCGGTTTGGATAAAAACTGATGAATCTGTGCCATCAAGGCGGCTTCAGCCTCTTCAATTGTTACGCCATCCATCAATTTTCCGGAAACAATCAACAGCCCCGGGTCCATATCACCTGTAATAAAAGCACCAATTTCTGCAAAAAGTCTCTTTTTAAGCACTAACTCCTTAAAGAGAGGTGAGGAGTGACCCGAGCCCAGCAGGTCGGAAATCAAATCAGTTGCTTCGAAGTCGGGACTATTTCTCGAGCCAATATGCCATGCTTTGTAAATAGAATGGGCCGGAACGGGTCGCCTGACTTCCAAAACACGAGCAGCAACCTGCTGATCTTCAGAGGGTAGCCGACGTAAATTTTCAGGCCCCCTAGGGATAGGAGCAAACCATTTATCGGCCAAACTTTTTATCTCGGCAACGTTCACATTGCCGGCAATGGCAATAATGGCATTGTTGGGATTGTAAAATCGTTGGTAAAAATCCTTCACATCTTCAAGGGTGGCTTGTTCTATGTGAGCAATTTCTTTGCCAATGGTGTTCCACTGGTAAGGATGGGTTTTATATGCCAAAGGTTTAAGAAGCAGCCATACGTCGCCATAAGGTTGATTCAGGTAGTTCTGGCGAAACTCTTCAACCACCACCTGGCGTTGCACTTCGAGGCTCTTGGGCGAAAAAGAGAGGTTCAACATTCGGTCTGATTCGAGCCAAAAGGCGGTTTCTAAATTTTGCCTCGGAAGGGTGAGGTAATAGTTGGTGAAATCACTGTTGGTGAAGGCGTTGTTTTCGCCTCCGGCTAGTTGCAAAGGCTCATCGTAGCGGGGAATATTTACGGACCCGCCAAACATTAAATGTTCAAAAAGATGTGCAAAACCGGTTTTGTCGGGCTGCTCATCGCGTGAGCCTACATCGTACAAAATGTTCATGGCCACTATGGGCGTGGTAACGTCTTTGTGAACAACGAAACGCAGTCCATTGTCGAGTGTAAATGAAGTATAGTCTATCATGAAGTGAGCTAAAGCGGCAAAAATACGCATATTCTCGCAACCCGCAGTCGTGGTATCCACAACCTCATCGTGATACACGTTGCTGAGTATCGGGCAAGGAAAGACCTGTGTAAGTGGGAATCATTATATGATAGGATGCTGATAATTTTGTTAATTTTGTAGCAGAAAATTATCACGTTCCATTAAACTATCACGATTATGTTAAGAGATGAAAAGATCTTTGATCTGATTCAACAGGAAAAAGACCGTCAGATGCATGGTATTGAGCTCATTGCATCGGAAAATTTTGTGAGCGATCAAGTGCTCGAAGCAATGGGTTCGGTGCTGACCAACAAATATGCCGAAGGCTATCCGGGCAAGCGTTACTACGGGGGTTGCGAAATTGTGGATCAAACCGAACAACTCGCCATTGACCGCGCTTGCGAACTTTTCGATGCAGAGTATGCCAACGTTCAGCCGCATTCGGGCGCACAAGCCAATATGGCTGTCTTTTTAGCTTGTCTGAAACCGGGCGATACCATCATGGGCCTCGATTTGTCGCATGGCGGCCACCTTTCGCACGGCTCGCCTGTCAACAGTTCTGGGATCTTGTACCGTTCTGTTGCTTATGGCGTGGACGAGGCTACAGGGCTGATCAATTACGACAAAATGGAAGAGCTGGCCATGAAAGAAAAACCAAAACTTATCATTGCCGGTGCATCTGCCTATTCCAGAGATTGGGATTATGAGCGCATGCGCGACATTGCCGATGCCATAGACGCGATCCTGATTGCCGATATTTCACATCCTTCAGGCCTCATTGCTAAGGGCTTGCTTAATGATCCGATTGAGTTTTGCCACATCGTGACCACTACTACCCACAAAACTTTGAGAGGTCCCCGCGGTGGTCTTATTTTGATGGGCGAAGACTTTGAAAATCCTTGGGGTTTAGCAACACCGAAAGGGGAAATTAAAATGATGTCAACTTTGCTCAATTCAGCTGTTTTCCCCGGAATTCAAGGTGGACCACTGGAGCATGTGATTGCCAGCAAGGCAGTTGCGTTTGGGGAAGCACTTTCTGATGAATATTTCCGTTATATACTGCAAGTGAAAAAAAACGCAGAGGTAATGGCCAAGGCTTTCATCTCAAAAGGATACCACGTCATTTCGGGTGGAACTGATAACCACCTCATGTTGATTGACTTGAGAAGCAAATTCCCGTCCCTTACCGGAAAACTGGTCGAAAACACTCTTGTGAAAGCCGACATCACCATCAACAAAAATATGGTTCCTTTTGATAGCCGTTCACCTTTCCAAACCTCCGGATTGCGTGTTGGAACTCCTGCCATCACCACCCGTGGGTTCAAAGAAGAGCATATGCTACCCATCGTTGATTTGATTGATGAAGTGATAAGCAATGTGGAAAACGAAAAAGTAATTGCAGGTGTAAAACAAAAAGTAAACCAACTTATGTCGGGTCTTCCCCTCTTTGCTTGGTAAACCATCACGAAAATGAATGCAAAAAAACCCCGATCGGAATGATCGGGGTTTTTTTTATTGTCTGAAAAAATACATCCAAACATGTATGACCTTCAATCTTACTTTGCACTACAATATTTTCTGATGACCGCATAAGATTCAGTAATTCCATTTTCGCCTGAATGAGATAAGTCGCTGCAAGCCAATTCCTTTTCGTTGAGATACAACAAGGTGAGGGCGCGGTTATAGTAGGCTTCACCAAAGCTTGGTTCAAAGGCGATGGCATCCGAGTAGGCATCAATGGCCGGATGAAATGCTCCTGTTTGAAGCAGCATATTGCCTTTATTGAAGGCCACAAATGCGTTTTTGGCACTTCGTCGGCCACTCTTTTCCAGCAGGGTGAAAGCCTCGCCAATGTTGAGTCTCAGATCTTTTTCTTGCTCTTTTGGCTTGTTGGTAGTGGTTCCTTTCTGAATGGTTACTGCTTCTACATATTCGTTTTCCATGATGCGGTTTTCTTCTTTGTTGAAACGTGCAACGGCTTGGTTCAGCAAAGCAAAAGCTGCCAGCGAATCCGGTTCAGGTATGTTAGAGTAGTGTTCAATGGCTCGCGAAAGGTTGTTGCGTTCTTGGTTCAGTACTCCTAATATAAGCTGTTTCTGGCTGTAGGTGAGGGCAGAGGTTTCGATGAGTTTTTCTTGTTTTTGCAGATCAAAGGTTTCTTCTGTTAGGGTCTTAAAACGGTAGGCCAACCGAAGTTCTTCGGGCAATTCGGCATTGAGTTGCGAAAGTTGTAAATCGGAATAATTTCGTGTGCTATTTTCTATTTGCCGGTTTTTATGTTGAGCAAAAGCAACGGTGATGTTTCCAAAGGGTTGGATGTCAACTTTACGAAACTGTGGTCGTTGCAGAAGGCTGTTGCCGTTGATAAAGTCGGCTTCGAGGGCAATAATTGTGTTGAAATAGGTCGAATCGGCAAATTTCCCAAAAAGGTCGTCAGGATCACCTTCGCTTTGGTTCATTTTTTGAATGAGGGCCATGGCTTGGTCGTAATCGGCTTGGGAGGCAGCGTTTTTTTTCATGGCTTTTCTCACCAACGATCGGTTCACCATGGCACCCACAAAGCCCGGAAACAGTTGTAGGGCAGCAGTGAAATTGTCATCAGCTTCGCTGTACAATTCCATTTTGTAGTTGACGATGCCGAGGTTGAAATGGCTGTAGATATTGCTGGGATTTATCAGAATCACTTGTCGGTATAAGGCTTTAGCCTCAGGGAGCTCATTGCGGATGGAGTGCAAAAGGGCACGATTGTAGTAAGTAAGGGCGTTGCGCGGGTCGAGGATGTTTACTTGCTCAAAATCATTGAGTGCGGAAAGTGTATCGGCTTTTTGCAGCATCAGTTGCGCTCTTTGAAAATAAATCAAAGGGTTTTGTCTATCCAATTTGAGGGCTTGGGTCAGGTCGTCGAGTGCGGCATCAAACTGCTTTAATTCGGTGCGCAACATGCTTCTTTTTAGCCACGCCTCAACGCTGTAAGGGGCACTGTTAATGGCTTTTCCAAGGTCAACGAGTGCTTCTTCGCTCTTGCCAAGAATGTGTTTTGCAACTCCTCTGTTCAAGTAGGCATCGGCATATTGCGGAAAAATAATCAGCGCCATATCGTAGTTTTTAACAGCGGCCTCAAAATCATTAAGGTGCATATCGGTAGCTCCAGCGGCCACAAAAAGGTCGGCATTGTAGGGGTCAATCTCTAAAGCTTTCCTAAAATCTGCCTTGGCATCATAATAGTTTGTTAATCTGTCATTTACAATGCCTCGATAATGATATGCGCGTGCATACAGCGGATGCAAACGGATGGTTTCGGTAAAATCAGCCAGCGAACCGGTATAATCATTGAGATTGAATTTGGCAATTCCACGAAAAAACCAGGCTTCGAAGTGGTCGGGACGGGCGGCAATGGCGGTATTGAAATTTCTGATGGCCTCGGTGTTACGATCTTCTGAAAGATCAACCCTTCCTGCATTAAGGAAGTAACGTGCATTTACCTGGGAAAATAAGCTGCCGTGAAATAAAAGGAAGACAAAAATGAAGGATAAGCAGCACTTAACCAACTTATTAAAAAATTCAAATAGATTCTCAGCGGCAACGCTGTCTTTTGTTTTTGTCCTCAAACCAATGTGTTTTTTTACAATTGTCTAAATGTGCAATCCTTTAAATGTTGAGTTTAAAGGCTTCAAAATAATCCTGCTGATGGCAAATCATAGGCTTCAGATACAAAAGTAATTTCTTACAGCTTTCATTGGATTATTTTAAAGCTTTTTGACTTTTTATCCCACTTGTTCCCAACTTTTTCATCCATTTTGGTTCAGCTGTTGAAACTTTTTCGAAGGTTGTAAGTTTGCCGAAGGCGCTCGTATAACAACTTAGCTTCTGCATAGTTGAGTGTTTGTTGTCCATCGGAAAAAGCCTTTTCCGGACAGTGATGTACTTCAACAATCACACCATCGGCACCGGCCATGGTGGCGGCTAAGGCCATGGGTTCGATATAGTTGCGAAGACCCACGCCATGCGATGGATCAACGATGACGGGGAGATGCGATTTCTCTTTTAAAATAGGTACCGCGTTCAGGTCTAAGGTGTTGCGATAAGCGGTTTCATAAGTGCGGATGCCTCTTTCACACAAAACAATCTTTTCATTTCCATTGCTAAAAACATATTCTGCGGCCTGAAGCAACTCTTCAATGGTTCCTGAAAAGCCTCTTTTTAACATCACCACTTTGTCGGTTTTGCCTAACTCATCCAACAGATTGAAATTTTGCGCATTACGTGTGCCGACCTGAAAAACATCTACATAATCGTGCATTTCGGCTACTTGCGAAACTTGCATCACTTCGGTAACAACCTTGATGCCCGCTGCCTTGCATTTCTGCGAAAAAACCTTCAATCCTTCAAGGCCAACGCCTCTGAAAGCATAGGGTGAGGTGCGGGGTTTGAAAACACCGCCACGCATCATCTGAATATTGTTTTCTTTTAAGTGGGCAATGGATTGGTCTATCTGGTCGGGGCCTTCGATGGAGCAGGGGCCTGCTATAATGCTGAAATCATGTCTGTTAATGCGTATTCCGTCACCCAAATCGAGGTCGGTGTCATAAACCCTCCACTTTTTGGAAACCAATTTATAGGGGTCGGAAACCCGATGGATGTCTTCAATGCCTTTCAGTAAACCAATTTTGCGGAGGTCGAATTCTTTTTTGCCGACGGCGATCAAGTAGTGGCCCGATTGGGTTTTGACTTCGCTCACTTGGTAGCCAACACTTTCAATGGCGGCAACTACTGTTTGTTTTTGATCGGAAAGGATATTTTTTTTCAGTTGAATAATCATGTTTTTATTTGTTAAGTAGCTGATTCATAAAGTTTTTGATACCATAATCTTTTTCGTTTTCGCGAATATTTTTAACAAAAGCACTTCCAACCACTGCTCCTGAAGTGAAAGAAAAGACCGTTTCAAGTGCTTTTTGGTTGGAGATTCCAAAACCAATCATGATAGGGTTTCTCAGTTTCAACTGTTGAAGTCGTTCAAAATAAGCAAGATGCGTTGTGTTGAACGAAGCTTCGGAACCTGTGGTTGAAGACGAAGAAACGGCATAAAGGAATCCTTGACTGAGTCCATCAAGGTACCTCATCCGTTCATCTGTGGTTTGAGGAGTAATGAGAAAAATGGGATCAATGCCATATTTGGCATACAATTGCTGATAGTCTTTCTCGAAAACCTGAGGCGGAAGATCGGGCAAAATCAATCCGTCTATGCCGCAAGCGGCTGCCCGTTCAAGAAAGGCGTCCATGCCGAACTGAAGCACAGGGTTGAGGTATCCCATCATCACAAGTGGAATGTTGGTTTTTTGCCGAACAGTGTTCAGAGCTTCAAAAATACCATTGGTGGTGATGCCTTTTTCTAGGGCAATTTTACCGCTATTTTGGATCACCGGCCCATCCGCAAGTGGATCTGAAAAGGGCATTCCAATCTCGATCAGGTCGGCTCCGTTTTGTTCCAACAATAAAATGATGGATTCAATGCTGGCTCTATCTGGGTAGCCCGCGGTGAAGTATATATTAAGGTTGCGATGTGTTTTCTGCTGAAAATGAGCTTGTAATCTACTCATGTGATGCGAATTTTTGTTGGTAAGTGGCCATGTCTTTGTCGCCTCTGCCTGAGAGGTTCACAACCACAATGTCATCATTATTGAATTTTATTTTTTGCAAAGCTGCCAAAGCATGTGCGCTTTCGAGCGCGGGTATAATACCTTCAATGGAGGCCAGTTCAAAGGCTGCCGCTAAGGATTCATCGTCCGTAACACTCACAAATTGAGCTCTTTTACTTTTAAAAAGGTGGGCGTGCAAAGGTCCGATGCCGGGATAATCAAGACCGGCGGAGATCGAATGAGGCTCGGTAATTTGTCCGTCGTCGGTTTGCATCAGCAGGGTCATACAGCCGTGGATGATGCCTTTGCGGCCCATCACCAAGGAGGCCGCGGTCTTGCCGCTGTGGAGGCCTTGTCCGGCGGCCTCAACTCCAATAAGTTGAACCTCGGGCTGATCCAGAAAATGATAGAAAGCACCGGCGGCATTGCTTCCGCCTCCAACACTGGCGATCACGTAGTTGGGCTGGCTTTTTCCTGTTTGGGTGAACAGCTGATGCGTGATTTCTTCTGAAATCACCGATTGCAGCCGCGCCACCAAATCGGGATAGGGATGCGGTCCAACCACCGATCCTATAATATAATGGGTATCATCGGGATGGTTGATCCAATCGCGGATGGCTTCGTTGGTGGCATCTTTTAAGGTTTGGCTACCGCTTGTTGCCGGAATAACATTAGCGCCTAACATCTTCATCCTAACCACATTGGGAGCTTGACGTTTCATGTCAACGGCACCCATATACACTACACATTCCAACTGCATGAGGGCGCAAACGGTAGCCGTGGCCACGCCATGTTGTCCGGCACCGGTTTCGGCTATGATGCGTTTTTTTCCAAGATGTTTGGCCATCAGCACTTGACCAATGGTATTGTTGATTTTGTGGGCACCGGTGTGGTTGAGGTCTTCGCGTTTCAAAAAGATACGGGCACCATAGCGTTGCGACAAATTGGCGGCCTCGAACAAGGGCGATGGACGACCCACATAATCATGCAGCAAGCGTGTAAACTCAGCTTGAAACCCGGGTTGCGCCAAAATTTCAAGATAGGTGTCTTGCAATTGCTTGACGTTAAGGTGGAGCATTTCAGGGATAAATGCACCCCCAAATTCGCCGTAAAATCCATCTTTATTGACTTGATAGGGATGTGCTTCGTATTTCATCAATGAATATTTTGAGGGTTTGAATGTTTTTGATTCCGGCTGAAGTTTCAAAACGACTGTTGAGGTCAATGCCTTCTAAATAAGGGATTTGTAGTTTTAAAATTGTTTGTACATCTTCAGGGCCAATGCCTCCGCTGAGGTAAAAAGGATGCTCAAATGGATAGTCATAAAGTAACTGCCAGTCGAAGCGTTTACCCGATCCGCCTCGCTCGGGCGAAAGGCTGTCGAACAAAAAAGCATCGATAAAAGGCAAGTATTTTTCCATTTTTTGATGGTTCATCGTGTCGCCAACTGCGAAAACCTTCCACACTTGGTAACCTGAATCTTGAAGTGCCTTGCAATACTCGGGCGTTTCATCGCCATGAAGCTGAACGACGTCGAGCAGGTTGCGTTCGGCGACGGCTTCCAATTCGTTCAAGGATACATTCACGAAAACACCTGCTTTTTGAATCCCTTTTGCGATTGAAGCAACAAAGTTTTCGCCCACATATCTTGCCGAGGGCGGGTAAAAGATGAAGCCCATAATGTCGGGCAGCAAACAGGAAACTGTTGTAATGTTTTCTGTATCAAGCATACCACAAACTTTAATTTTTAGCATGGTACAAGGGTTCTCAGGTTTTGAATGAGCTTTTTGCAAGCCTTTTCGGGACGGGCATGATGCATAAAATATTCCCCAATCAGAAATCCTTGGTATCCTTTTTCTTTCAAAAGCTGAATGGTTTGTGCGTCTCTTAAACCGCTTTCTGCTACTTTAACCAACTCGCTTGGAAGGATTTCAGCCATCCGAATAGAAGTTTCTATGTCGGTGGTCATGGTGTGTAAATTTCTGTTGTTGACTCCCACAATCAGTTCGGATGTGGTGATTTTATCCATTTCTTCTTCATTGTGCAGCTCTAACAACACTTCCAAACCCAACGAATGGGCCAGCTCTGAAAAGGCGATGATTTCAGCTTTTGTGAGCAGAGTTGCGATCAAAAGAATGGCATCGGCACCAATGGATTTGGCTTCAATTATCTGGTATGGGTCAATAATGAAGTCTTTTCTGAGGATAGGGCAAAAGTTGAACTTTCTTGCTAAACTAAGGTCTTCGTTGCTGCCGCCAAAAAACTTATTGTCTGTCAACACCGAAAGCGCAGAAGCTCCGGCCTGCATATAACCCAGCGTGGTCGTCTCGACAGAAGCGTACTCGTTGATCATGCCGCGCGAAGGTGATTTTCGTTTGAACTCAGCGATGATGCCGTTCAAATCGTTGCGCAAAAGGTATTTTTTTAACGAAACGGTGGTCGTCTCAAAAAAGATGCTTTTTTGCAAAAGCTTTTCGGGATATAGGCTTTTCTTTTCTTTGATTTCGTGTCGTTTGTGCTCCACGATTTTTTCCAATTGTGAGGGTATCATTGTAATGAAATTAATTTTTTAAAAACTTGTAATGCTTTACCGGAGGAAAGTGACTCGGAGGCGCGTGCTACTGAAGTTGTAAGAGGTTCATCAAATGTGCATTGCAAAGCCAACGCCGCATTGGCGATGACTACTTGTTGGTGGGCTGAACTGCCTTTATTTTCTAAAACGTTCATAAAAATAGAAGCGTTACGTTTAATGTTCTCTCCTCCGGATATCTCACTGAAATGGAGACGGTTCAAGCCAAAATCTTCGGGTTCAACCAACAACTCGCCTTGGTCTGTCAGTAAGCGTGTGCCCGAGGTCAACGAACATTCGTCATAGCCATCCAAGCCATAAATGATGCTGTATTTCATGCTGGATTGCTGAAAAATATAGTGGTACATTCGTGCCAACTCCATGTTGAAAACGCCTACCATTTGGTGGCTGGGTCGTGAAGGGTTGACCATAGGCCCAAGCATATTGAAAAAGGTTTTCACACCCAATTCTTTCCTAATAGGGGCAACCGTTTTCATGGCCGGATGGAAAAGTGGTGCGTGCATAAAACAGATGCCTGTTGCTATCAGTTCTTTTTCAAGTGCCTGTTGGTCGTTTTTAAAGCGGTAACCGAGATGTTCCAACACGTTGGATGAACCGCTCACGCTCGAAACGCCGTAGTTGCCATGTTTAGCGACATGCAGTCCGGCACCGGCCACTACAAAAGAAGCTAAAGTGGATATATTAAAGGTGTTCTTTTCGTCGCCGCCCGTTCCGCAGAGGTCAATGGTTTCTATGCCTCCAAAAGTAATGGGCAAACAAAGTTCCATCAGCGCGTCGCGAAAGCCACTGAGTTCTTGAACGGTAACCCCGCGCATCATAAAAACGGTGAGAAAGGAGGCAATTTGCGATGGATTAAAATCGCCTTGCGCGATACGCATCAGGATGTCTTTGGCATCCGTGTAATCCAGCAATTGATGGTGATATAAGGCTTCGAATAATTTTTTCATTTTTAGTTTTTTAACCAGTTAACAATCATTTTTTCGCCTTCAGGGGTAAGAATAGATTCGGGGTGAAACTGCACCGCACTGAGGTCGAAAGTCTTGTGCTGCAATGCCATAATCAATCCGTCGTCGCTCTCGGCCGTGATCTGAAAACAGTCGGGAAGGGTTTCTTTTGAAGCCACCCAGGAGTGATACCTTCCGGCTGAAAACTCAGTTGGAATATTTTGAAAAATAGGGGCCGAAGGTTCAATAATTCTCACTTTTGTGGCTACTCCATGATACACATTATCGAGGTTGATCAGGCTGCCGCCAAAAGCTTCGGCCATGGCCTGAAGACCCAAACAGACGCCGAAAATGCTTTTTTGAGCCGCGTAATTTCGAATCACATCGAGCAATATTCCCGACTCTGACGGAAGGCCCGGACCCGGTGAAAGCAAGATTTTGTCGTAAACAGCAATAGCTTCAATGTCAATCTTGTCATTTCGGAAAATATCCACCTTGTTATTGGTGTGCTTTTCAATGATGTGCACCAAATTAAAGGTAAAAGAGTCGTAGTTGTCAAATACTAATATCTTCATTTTGTAACTGTTATTGCTGTGAGGTTTTGGCTTCAAGGATGGCTTTATGCAAAGCAGTCAATTTGTTATTGACTTCTTGCAACTCGCTTTCAATATTGGAGGCATCCACGATTCCCGCTCCGGCCTGAAAAAAAAGCCGGTTGTTTTTGCTGAGGAAAGACCGGATGAGGATGGCCAAATTCACTTGTCCGCTAAAGCTGATGAAACCTACTGCACCGCCATAAAAACCCCGACTTTGCGGCTCAAGTGCATCAATAATTTGCATGGCCCTGTGCTTGGGGGCGCCTGACAAGGTTCCTGCCGGAAAGGTATCGGTGATGCTGCGCATAACCTCTCGCGAGTCTTTCATCTCGCCTGTAACTTTTGAAACAAGATGAATGACATGGCTAAAAAACTGCACTTCTTTGTAAGTTGCCACTTCCACAGAGCGGCAGCCGCGGCTCAAGTCGTTTCGGGCAAGGTCAACAAGCATGGCGTGTTCTGCATTTTCTTTAGGATCAAGTGAAAGCTGCTCTGCCAAGGCTTCGTCGGCCTTGTCGTTGTCGCTGCGTCGGTAGGTTCCCGCAATGGGATTGAGCGATGCGATGCCGTCTTTGATTTTTATCTGGCTTTCGGGCGATGAACCGAAAATCCGGAAGCTGCCATAGTCGAAATAATACAGGTAAGGAGATGGGTTGATGCGTCGCAAGGCGCGATATACATTAACATCATCACCTTTGAAACCGACTGAAAATTGTCGCGAAAGCACCACCTGAAAAACATCGCCGCGTCTGCAATGGGTCTTCGCTTTTCGAATCATTTCCAGAAATTGTTCATCAGTGAGGTTCGATTGCGTGTTACCGGTTGTTTGAAAGGGAAAAAGTGGTGTCGGGCGCTGCCGAATATGCGCCAAAAGCTTCGGCAGCTCTGTCTTTTCTTCCTCCGGACGATACTCGGTAATGTTCATCGTGTCGTTGAAATGGTTCAGGTGAATCACAAATCTAAAAGCGCTAAAAATGAGTTCAGGATGTTCATAATTGGAATCCATCCTTTTGTTCAGGTCAATATCTTCAAAGTGTCTTACTGCATCATAGCTGATGTAACCATAGATGCCATCACCGTTTGTAATACCCTCTTGCTGAAATGATTCTAAGTAGCTGCTGAGTATTTTGGGTACATTGGCTGTGCTGAGTTGAGCTGAAAAAATGGTTTGGCTATTTTCTTTTATATCTATCTTTTCATGGTGAATGACAATACTGCTCAGCGGTTGCAGGCAAATGTATGATGAGCTGTTGCCCGCCGAATGGTAGTCGGAACTTTCTAACAGTATGGCGCCGGGATAAAGGTCGCGGAGGGCGAGAAACAAGCCTACGGGGGTGTGTAGGTCGCCGGAGCTTGCAAGTCGTTGGATTTTTAATTTCATATTTTTATTTTTTCTTCAACAAAAAAAGGCCTGCCGCGAACGACAGACCTTTTTCTTAAGTTATATATGGTCACATCAATTCATCAGCTTGTTAGAGTTGATAAAGGATGCCACCACCAATTGTTTGTAATTTGTATCATAGATGTTGCGTTTCTTTTGTTGAACGCGCTGCAAAAATAGTTTTTTTTAAAAACGAATTGCATTATACCGCAATTTTTTCTTCAAATCGAAATTGTTCTTTGAAATTGTGATGCCTGTACTTTTTGTTAAAAATGGAGGTTAAAATTGTGGGTTTTCAGTAGTGGCCTACATCTTTAACACAAACGGTTGCATTTTTCTTATTTAGACTGAATACACTTTGCCTTTATAGGCGAAAATTCCTCTTTTTATTTTGTTTAAATTGATTTAAAAGTACTAATTTTGCACTGTTAAGGAATTAACAATGTTATAAGTTCACAAACTATTTTTTGAAAGCATAAACATTAAATCCTAGACCATGAATCTGGAAAAAATTATGAACGACCTGGAAAAAAAACATCCGGGTGAAGTAGAGTACTTACAAGCTGTGCATGAAGTGCTGGAATCAATTGGAGAAGTTGTTGACCAGAACCCACAGATTGAAGCAAAAGGAATTATCCAACGCATTATCGAACCTGATAGGGTACTTACCTTTAAGGTGCCATGGGTTGATGACAATGGTAAAGTTCACGTAAACCTTGGCTACAGGGTTCAGTTCAATAACGCCATCGGACCTTACAAAGGCGGCATTAGATTTCACCCCAGCGTGAACCTCAGCATCTTAAAGTTCCTCGGTTTTGAGCAAATCTTCAAAAACAGTCTCACCACCCTTCCTATGGGAGGCGGTAAAGGTGGTTCCGATTTCGATGCCAAAGGAAAATCAGACGCTGAAATCATGCGTTTTTGCCAAAGCTTTATGCTTGAGTTATGGCGTATGATCGGACCAGAAACCGACGTTCCTGCCGGTGATATCGGAGTTGGCGGTAAAGAAATTGGTTATATGTTCGGCATGTACAAGAAACTTACCATGGAGCACGTGGGTGTTTTCACCGGCAAAGGTCTCAATTGGGGAGGTTCACTTATTCGTCCCGAAGCCACCGGGTTTGGTGCCGTTTATTTCGTACACGAAATGTTGGCAACCAAAAACGATTCGCTAAAAGGCAAAAGAGTGGCCATTTCAGGCTTCGGAAACGTAGCTTGGGGTGCTGTTACTAAAGCCAATGAATTGGGTGCTACAGTAGTAACCATTTCAGGTCCTGATGGATACATCTATGATCCAGACGGAATTAGCGGAGATAAAATCAAATATATGTTAGAACTGCGTGCCTCTAACCAAGACATCGTTAAACCTTATGCGCTTGAGTTCCCCGGTGCAACTTTTGTTGCCGGAAAACGTCCGTGGGAAGTGAAATGTGATGTGGCAATGCCTTGCGCTACCCAAAATGAATTGGGCAAAGCCGACGCAGAAAATCTTATGGCGAATGGTTGCTGGTGTGTTGCCGAAGGTGCAAATATGCCTTGTACTCCCGAAGCCATCGAAATTTTCCTCCGTCATAAAATTATGTTTGCCCCAGGAAAAGCTGTTAACGCCGGTGGTGTTTCAACCTCGGGCCTCGAAATGTCGCAAAATGCCCTCAAATACAGCTGGAGCCGCGAAGAAGTGGACGAAAAACTCCATCAAATTATGCGCAACATCCATGCAGCTTGTGTGAAACACGGAACACGCGAGGATGGTTATATTGATTACGTAAAAGGTGCTAACATTGCCGGATTCCTCAAAGTGGCCAGCGCCATGATTGACCAAGGTATTGTTTAATTTCTAACCAACTTATAATGAGAGCCACCCCAATAAAGGGTGGCTTTTTTAATGCAATCTGTTATGTTCTTACCCTTTCATCTGCTCCTAAATCACTACTTTTGCTGACCCTAAATAAATGACATGAGTTTTCAGCATCCATCCATGCTTTGGTGGCTTTTCGTTTTATTGATACCGATTATTGTGCATCTGTTCAATTTCAGACGACACAAAATGATCCTTTTTAGTAATATCGAGCTGTTGTTAAACCTTCAAGAACAAACTTCTAACACCAACAAGCTGAAACATTTAGTGGTGCTGTTTCTTAGACTTTTGGCTCTGCTTTTACTGGTGATGGCTTTTGCTCAACCTTATTTTCCCAATAACAATCTCAGCTCGAAACAAGAGAAACTAGTATCCATTTATTTGGATAATTCCATTAGCATGCAGCTGCGTGGCAGCCAAATGACTTTACTTGAAGAGGCCAAGGAGCGGGCTGTAGCTGTGACCGAAAAGTTTGGATTGAGTGTTCGTTATAGATTGATAACCAATGATTTTGAACCACGCTGGAACAAAACAATGGACAAGGCCGAGTTGTTGAACGCCCTCAAAGAGATTAAAATTAGCCCTGTTTCTTTGGATTTTGGTGATGTAATCAGACGTAACCAAACCTTCAGCGACCAATCGGTTGAAAAAGAACATTTTATGTTTGCTTTGTCCGACTTTCAAAGCAGTTCCACGCAATGGGAAGCCCTGCCTAATGACACTACTCTTCGCTTGTTTTTGTTGCCTGCGCGACCCGGTGCGGCTTCCAATTTATATATTGACAGCATTTGGCTCGATGAGCCGGTGTTGCAACAGGGAATGGAGGTGCGCTTGAACCTCAATGTAGTGAACCAAGGCAGCGAACGGGCTTTGGGTATTCCTGTTCAGTTGGAGCTCAACGGTGCATCGGTGGCCGTCACCAACCTCGATGTTGAAGCTGCCTCATCAGCCACAACCAATCTGCAATTTCTTGCCCCCGATGCGGGCTTGCATCGCGGTAAGGTGAGCATTCAAGATTATCCCATCGTGTTTGATGACGAGATGTTGTTTTCATTTGCCATTCAGCCCAAGCTTCACGCATTGGAAATTTATGAAACAAAACATGATCCTTGGATTGCGCTGCTTTTTGACGAAAAAACAGAAATCGAGCTTACCCATCACCAAAGATTGCAGCTCGACTATGAGGCTTTAAGCCAATACCAACTCATTTTTTTGAATCAGCTCGAGGCCATGCCCACCGGAATGGTGCAGGCTTTGCAGGAGTTCGTTGAGGCAGGAGGCAGTTTGGTGTTGCTGCCAACAGAAAAGGGCCGAAACGACTACAATCTGTTGCTGCAAAACCATGGCTTTGCCTATCAGGCCGCTGACACCGCTAAAACCCGAGTGTTTGCTGTTGCCGACAAGCATCCGTTTTTCGACAAGGTGTTTGTTAAGATTCCTGAAAATGCTGATTTACCAACCGTTCACAAACATTTCCCGATCCAACTTACCGAAAATTCCACTGCTTTTGCACTGATCCGATTGTTGAATGGTAGTCCTTTCCTGGTTTTACATCACCTTCCCGGTGGCGGAAAAATATATGGTTTAGCCGTTGCGTACGATGAAAAACAATCGAATTTTGTTAAAAACAACCTTTTTGTTCCGGTTAATTACCGAATGTTGTTGATGGCTTCGAGTGTTCGACCGCTATATTATGTAGCTCAAAATGAATTGGAAATCCCATTTAAAATCCCTCCAAGTCTCGGTGAAACGGAATTGCGTGTGGTGGACGATCAAGGTCTTTTTTCTTTTTTTCCCACCATTGACAATACGCAGGGAAAGAACAGCTTCCTTTTACAGCAGCTTCTACCCGGTTCTACACATTATAATATAATAGTTAACGACAGTTTAAAAGAGGTGTTTTCGGTGAATGCCAACCGAATGGAATCGGTGCTGCGTTTTCAAACTTCTGAAGAGCTATCTGCCATGAAAAACAAACAGATGTTTAAACAAGTGGAAGTTTTCGATGCTTTGCAGGGAGCCAACGAAGGTGTGAATATGGCTTCCGTTGATGGAAAACAATTGTTTAAATACTTTTTGGTTTTTGTCTTACTATTTTTACTCGCCGAAGCGATGGTTTTACGTTTTTGGAAATAACAATGATTGATTAAAGCAGCCCATGACAAATGAGATAGAAAACGATGGCTTAACAATAACTCCTGGAGGTGGAGGCAAAGAAACCGCGCGTACCCTTCACCTGAGTGGGATGTTTGAAAACTGGTTTCTCGATTATGCCTCCTACGTCATTTTGGAAAGGGCAGTGCCCGACATCAATGATGGGTTGAAGCCGGTTCAGCGTCGTTTGTTGCATGCCATGAAGCAGTTAGACGACGGACGTTACAACAAAGTGGCCAACATCATCGGTCATACCATGCAATACCATCCACATGGAGATGCCTCCATTGGCGACGCATTGGTACAGTTAGGTCAAAAGGAATTGAGTGTTGATACCCAAGGAAACTGGGGTAATATTCTCACCGGCGACAGTGCGGCGGCTGCGCGATATATTGAAGCCCGTTTATCGAAATTTGCGCAAGATGTGATGTTCAACCCTAAAACCACCACTTGGAAACTGTCTTACGATGGCCGTAATAAAGAGCCTGTTACACTGCCTGTTAAATTTCCGCTTTTGCTTGCACAAGGTGTCGAAGGCATTGCGGTAGGCTTAGCTTCCAAAATTTTACCGCATAATTTTATCGAATTGATTGATGCCTCCATTGCGCATTTGAAAGGTGAAAGCTTTGAGCTATACCCTGACTTTTTAACCGGTGGACTGGCCGATGTTTCCAAATACAACGATGGTCTCAGAGGCGGAAAAGTGCGCATTCGTGCCAAGATTTCGCAATTGGACAAAAAAACTTTGGTGATTTACGAAATTCCTTTTTCGACAACTACCAGTGGTTTAATTGATTCGGTGATCAGTGCCAACGACAAAGGTAAGATCAAAATCAGGAAAATTGACGACAATACTGCTGAAAATGTGGAGATTGTAATTCACCTTAACCCCGGAACCTCTCCCGATCAAACCATTGATGCGCTCTATGCCTTTACCCAGTGTGAAGTGTCGGTATCGCCCAACTCCTGCGTGATTGCCAATGGTAAGCCCATCTTTTGGGGCGTCAGCCAAATTTTAAGCTACAATACCGAAAGAACCAAAGAGCTGTTGCGTAATGAGTTACTCATTAAATTGGAGGAGTTGGAAGTGGATTGGCACCTGTCGTCTTTGGAAAAGATATTTATCGAAAATCGTATTTATCGCGACATCGAGCAATGCGAAACATGGGAAGAGGTGCTTGAAGCCATAATGCTCGGCTTGGAACCTTTCAAGGCCCAACTCCAGCGCGAGATTACCCATGACGATCTCCTTCGTTTGACCGAAATAAAAATCAAACGCATTTCCAAATTCAATGCTTTCAAGGCCGATGAATACATCAAAGGTTTAGAAAGCGAAATGGAAACAGTGAAAAACCATCTGAATCACCTCACGGATTATGCCATTGACTTTTACGAGCTGATCAAGAAAAAATACAGCAGCGGAAAAGAAAGAAAAACTGAACTACGCAACTTCGACGTCATTCAAGCAGCATCGGTGGCGGCCAACAACGAAAAATTATATGTGAACCGCGCCGAGGGATTTGCCGGTACTTCGCTTAAAAAAGATGAGTTTGTTTGCGAATGTTCCGATATTGACGATATTATTGTCTTCAGAGAAAATGGAACTTTCTTGGTTACCAAAGTCTCAGGAAAATCTTTCGTAGGCGAGAATATCATTCATATTGATGTGTTCAAAAAAAATGACGACCGAACGATTTACAACTTAATTTATCGCGATGGCAAAAAAGGTCCGTGGTTTGTCAAGCGTTTCGCCGTAATGGGGGTGACGCGCGACAAAGAATACATCCTCACCGCAGGCAATCCCGATTCGAAGATTGTTTATTTTACTGCCAATCCCAATGGAGAAGCAGAAATAGTGAAGGTGCTGCTCAGGCCAAAACCTAAGTTGAAAAAAACCAGTTTTGAGTTCGATTTTGCTACCCTTAGCATCAAAGGTCGGGCATCGAAAGGCAATACCTTGACCAAAAATCCGATCAAGCAAATCACCAAACGCGATGATGGCGTTTCGACCTTGGGCGCACGATCCATTTGGTACGATGAAACAGTGAAAAGACTCAATACCGAAGGGCGTGGACGTAACATTGGCGACTTTATGGCTGATGATAAAATGCTGGCAATCATGTCAAATGGCGATTTTAAACTCAGCAATTATGACCTGTCAACCCACTTTGAAGAGGATATGATTCAACTTGTGAAATTTGAACCCGATGATGCCATCAGTGTTATTTATGTGGAAGGCGAAACGGGCTTTCATTACATCAAGCGGGTGGTGATTGAAGAGGAAACCGTGCTTAACAAACGCCTTAGCTTAATTGGCGAGCATACTGATTCAAAGTTTATTTACGTACTTTTTGACGAATTGCCTAAGATTCTGGTCCAATACAACGTAAACGAAAAAGGCAAAAAACCAGAGGACGAGGAAATCAAAATTGCAGATTTTATTGCACCAAAAAGCTATAAAGCCAAAGGAAAACGTATTTCAACCCACAGCATTGCCCACATTAAGGTGCTTGAGCCCGATGAGCCGGAAGTTGCTGATGATGAACCTGAATTAGACAATAGCATTGAAAATGATGGTGGGGGTAATGGTGAAGGTGGAACAGCAACATCGGCTCCGGCAAAATCAACAGAAAAACCGGATGCAGCTGCTCGGGCAAGCAACCTCACTTCCGACGATGAAACTAAAGGCCGGCCCCGTCCTGATGGTCCACTTCAGATGGAATTGCCTTTTTAGTGCTTGATGCGCCCACCCTACGCCGCGAATTTGAATCATTGCGAAAGTCATTTGTGAGCTGCAACCGTTATAAACTCGGATGAAATGCTGTTATTTATTTCACAATAAAAGCAAAAATGGAACATTTTTAAGGAACAATTCCTACCTTTGCAGATTGTTAATACAAATGGATTGAATTGAAACGCTGTTCTAAATAACATTCTAAATATCATTATGTTAACCAACAATTTTGTTAAACGCCATATTGGCCCAACCTCCGAAGAGGTTCAAAAAATGTTAAACGTTATCGGTGTCCAATCGCTTGATGAGATGCTGCATGACATTCTTCCTGATAAAATTCGCCTAACAAAGCCCCTCAACCTCCCCGAAGGGATGAACGAATTTGAATACCTTCAACACCTCAAGGGCATTGGGAAGAAAAATAAAATGTTTAAGTCGTTCATAGGGATGGGCTATTACAACACCATCACACCGGCAGTAATCACGCGCAATGTGCTTGAAAATCCGGGTTGGTACACCGCTTATACGCCTTATCAAGCCGAAATTTCGCAAGGACGATTAGAGGCATTGCTTAATTTTCAAACCATGGTGTCCGACCTCACAGCTTTGCCTATTGCCAACGCTTCGCTGTTGGACGAAGCTACAGCTGCTGCCGAAGCCATGATTATGTTCTACAACAACCGCAGTCGTCAGCAAACCAAACAAGGAGTCAACAAATTTTTCGTTTCTGAAGGTGCATATCCGCAAACCCTCGATGTCATTCGCACCCGTGCCGTGCCTTTAGATATTGAAGTGGTTACCGGATCTTTCCAAAACCTTATGCCCGATGAAAGTTATTTTGGGGCTTTGTTGCAATATCCCGACCAGTTTGGAAGTATTTCAAACCGCACCGATCTTGTTCACCAACTCAAAGCTAAAGAAATACAAATTGTTGTTGCCAGCGATCTGCTGAGCCTCACATTATTGGTTCCACCGGGAGAATGGGGTGCCGATGCCGTGGTTGGTTCAACCCAACGATTTGGAGTGCCTATGGGTTATGGCGGTCCTCATGCTGCCTTTTTTGCCACCACCGAAAAGTACAAACGCATCATTCCGGGTCGAATTATTGGCGTTTCTAAAGATGCAAAAGGAAATACCGCTTTGCGAATGGCGCTTCAAACACGCGAGCAGCACATTAAACGTGAGCGTGCTACTTCCAATATTTGCACCGCACAGGCGCTTTTGGCTTCTATGGCCGGCTTTTACGCCGCTTATCATGGCCCAAAAGGTTTGAAAGAAATTGCACGTCATGTCAATATTCTGACAGCTGTTCTCAATATTGAGATGGGAAAAATCGGTGTTCAACAAAAAAATACTTCGTTTTTTGATACACTTTGCTTCGCATTGCCCAACAAGGCCATGCAAGTGTGCGAGGCCGCAGTCAAAAATGAAATGAATTTCAGGTGTATTGACGATACGCATTTTTCTATCAGTTTGGACGAAACGACAACACTTGCTGATGTCAATCAAATTGTGGCAATTGTTGCCCAAGTGATTGGTGCTAAGCATACTGCATATGTTTGCGAACCTGAATATTGCACCAACCTGCAAACGATCCCTGCCGAGCTGCTGCGTACCTCCGATTATCTAACCCATCCGGTTTTCAATACCTATCATTCTGAAACAGACATGATGCGGTATATGAAAAAACTTGAAAACCGAGATTTGGCGCTGAACAGAACGATGATTCCCTTGGGCTCCTGTACGATGAAACTCAATGCTGCCGCAGAAATGTTTGCTTTAAGCTGGCCAGAGTTTGCGTCTATCCATCCTTTTGTGCCAAAAGATCAGGCTGAGGGATATACCGAGTTGATTACGAACCTTGAAAAAGACTTATGTGAAATCACCGGCTTTGCAGCCCTCTCTTTTCAGCCCAATTCGGGTGCCAGCGGCGAATATGCCGGTCTGTTGGTGATTCGTGCTTACCACGAAAGCAGGGGCGAAAGCCATCGAAACATTTGCCTCATCCCGAGTTCTGCTCACGGTACAAATCCTGCCAGCGCGGTGATGGCCGGAATGGAGGTGATGGTGGTGAAATGCGACAGTCAAGGCAATGTGGATATTGACGATCTGCGCCAAAAGGCGGAGGCCAACAAAGACAAGCTGGCTGCCATCATGGTTACTTATCCTTCGACACATGGCGTATATGAAAAAGGGGTCACTGATCTCATCGAAATCATTCACTCCAATGGCGGCCAAGTGTATATGGATGGCGCCAATATGAATGCTCAGGTAGGTTTAACAAGCCCCGGATTTGTAGGTGCCGATGTTTGTCACCTCAACCTTCATAAAACTTTCGCCATTCCGCATGGCGGAGGCGGTCCGGGAGTAGGTCCTATAGGTGTTGCTGCCCATTTGGCTGAGTTTTTGCCCGGCCATAGCATGGTTGAAACAGGTGGTAAACAAGCCATTACTCCGGTTTCGGCTGCTCCTTTTGGCAGCGCCTTGATCTTGCCCATCTCTTATGGTTACATTAAAATGTTGGGTGCCGAAGGACTGACTTATTCTACCATTTTGGCGATTCTCAATGCCAATTACCTCAAAGAAAAACTAAAAAATCATTATCCTATACTCTACACAGGCAACAAAAATACTGTTGCCCACGAGATGATTTTGGATTGCAACCACTTCTCTAAATCTGCCAACGTTACGGTAACAGACATTGCCAAGCGACTGATGGATTATGGTTTTCATGCGCCAACAGTAGCATTTCCTGTTCATGGCACTTTAATGGTTGAGCCCACAGAAAGTGAACCATTGAGTGAACTCGACCGCTTTGTGGACGCGATGATTGCCATACGCGAAGAAATTAGAGAAATTGAAGAAGGAAAAGTACCCACGGATAACAACGTTTTGCACCATGCGCCGCACACTGCTGCCATGGTAATCACCTCCGATTGGCAATATCCTTATACCCGCGAAAAAGCAGCGTTCCCGCTAAGTTTTTTGCAAACCGACAAGTATTTTACCCCTGTCACCCGCATTGACGATGCCTTTGGCGACAGGAATTTGGTGTGTACTTGCCCACCTATCAGCGATTATATTTAGTTTTAAGGTGTTTTAAAAAAACGAGACCGGTTCATTGGATCGGTCTTTTTTTTGTCCAATGGTTGCAGAAACAAATCATACGATTATATTTGGCAGCTAAAACTAAAAATATGCAATTATTAGGAATTGATTTTGGCGGAAGTGGAATCAAAGGCGCTTTGGTGGACACCGAAACCGGACTTCTTTTAACCGATCGGCATCGCATCGTTACTCCGCAGCCGGCCACGCCCCTTGCGGTAGCTAAAACCATCAATGAGCTGGTGCAGTATTTTAACCACAAAGGTCCGGTTGGCGTTGGTTTTCCTGCCTTGATACAAAATGGAGTGGCCAAAAGTGCTTCTAATATTGATAAATCGTGGGTGAACATCAATGCTGAATTACTTTTTAGCGAAATGGTTGGACAGCCCGTTCACGTATTGAACGATGCCGATGCTGCCGGTATCGCCGAGCTGCGTTTTGGCGCAGGCAATGGCGCTCCGGGCGTAGTATTGTTGCTCACCATTGGCACCGGCATTGGATCAGCTTTGCTCAACAATGGCGTTTTGTTGCCCTCAACCGAGTTTGGGCATATAGAGTTCAAGGGCGATATTGCTGAGCGTTACTGTTCTGATGCTGCTCGCGAACGTGAAAAAATGACATGGGATAAATGGGGAAAACGCTTTAACAAATACCTTCAATACATGGAAATGTTGTTCTCGCCCGAAATGTTTATCATTGGTGGAGGGGTGAGTAAAAAGATGGAATTGTTTCAAAAGCAAATTACCGTGAATGCAAAGGTGATCCCTGCTGCCTTGCGCAACCAAGCCGGAATTATTGGGGCTGCTTGTTATGCTGCAGATCATTCAAAATAAACAAAAAAGCCGATTGAAAATTGGCTTTTTTGTTTCAATAGCATAGGAAAGCTACATCTCTTCAAGGCATTTTTTAATTCTTTGCCAGGTGTTTTCAATGTCGTTATCCAAGCCAACGCTAAAGCGCACAAGGCCTTCGGACAATCCCATTTCTTTTTGTACTTCTTCCGGAACTTCGGATGAGGTGCTTTTTCCGCTGTTGCTGAACAATGTTTTGAAGTAGCCCAGACTTACCGCCAAATATCCTACATCAGCCGCTTCCATTTTTTCCATCAATGTGTTGGCGCGATCTGCTGTTTCCATATCAATAGAAATCATGCCGCCGTAGCCAAACTGTGGGTTCAACATCTGAGTAAGAACAGCGTAACCTTTGTGTGTTGGCAGTCCGGGATAGTTGAATTTGAGGCCGTAAGCTTTAAACTTTTCGGCCAAATACATCGCGTTGTAGCTGTGTTGCTTCATACGGATATGCAAGGTGTGCAGGTTTTTTAAAATGCTGGAGCTCCTGAAGGGGTCAAGCACCGGGCCTAACAACATGGCTGTGCCGTTATTTACGTCAATAAGCTCATTGATAAAGGCTTGCGAGGCACAAATGGCTCCTCCTACACAATCATTTTTACCATTGATGAATTTGGTCATACTGTAAACAACGATGTCGGCACCATGTTGATAAGGAGCCACCATCATGGGTGTAAAAGTGTTGTCGACCACCAATTTTGCTCCGGCTGTCTTGCTGATTTTGGAGAGTTCGGGCAAATCGCTGATTTGAAGCAATGGATTGGTCATGGTTTCGGTGTAAACCACTTTGGTAT
Organism: Bacteroidota bacterium; assembly: GCA_023396415.1. GTDB lineage: Bacteria > Bacteroidota > Bacteroidia > Bacteroidales > F082 > JALNZU01. The sequence continues at coordinate 18,225 of JAEWWJ010000024.1, read as the reverse complement.
TGGGCTTTATGGCTGCTTTTACAGCGGCAAGGTCGGTAATGTCAACAAAACTCACCTCAATATTAAAACGAGGAAGCCAGTTTTGCATAAATGCAAAAGTTCCACCATAGGTGGTCATGCTCGAAACAATATGATCGCCGCTTTTGCACAGTTGCAACAATGCGGTGGTGATGGCAGCCATACCGCTGGCGGTTACCCAAGCTGCCTCGGTGCCGTCCATAGCCGCCAAAGCATCAGCCAAATATTTATTGCTTGGATTCCAATGTCTGGAATAAAGAAAACAACCTTCTGCTTCGCCATGAAAGGTGTCGGTCATGGTTTTGGCTTGCATAAATGTATAGGTAGCCGAATCGGTAACGGAGGGGTTCACATCACCATATTCGCCAAATTGTTTAAGATCGAAAATGTTGAGGGAGGGGTCTTTTGTCATAGCTTTTTATATTTGATGTTTACCCTACAAAAATATGAAATTGACACCAGTTGGCATAGATGTGTGATGTATTCAAACTAAAGAAGTTCTTTTTATTAAAAACTATAAGTGATAAGTTGTATTTTTGAAAATTATCTAAAATAAATTTGAATCCTATGGCTGATCACTTTCATATTGATATTTTGGACCGCCGAATTTTGGCTTTGTTGTTAAAAGATGCAAGAATGCCTTACGTTGAGGTGGCGCGAAGGTGTCGGGTTTCGGGGGCGGCGGTGCATCAACGCCTATCCAAACTCACCGAAGCAGGCGTAATTGATGGTTCTTTTTTAGGGTTGAGCCCGAAAGCCTTGGGGTATATGACTTGTGCTTTCATTGGTATTCAAGTCAATCTTACTTCAACAAGCACGCACAATGAGGTGTTTGATAAAATCCGGCAGATTCCCGAAATAGTAGAATGTCATCATATTAGTGGAAAATACTCGCTTTTGGTGAAGATTTACACTTTCAACAATGAGCACCTTAAACAAGTGATTGTGGAAAAGATACAGTCCATACCCGAAATTTCGTTTACCGAAACGTTTATTTCGCTTGAGATGGGATTTGAAAGGGAATTGCCTGTTTTGTAATTCGAGTGCCTCTTTTTGTAACTTTGCTTTTTCATTTCCATCAAGCCATGAGAACCTTTATTACCGGCGGCGTTATTGTAATTTTTATTGTTATTCAATTGTTGCGAGCTGGCACGGTTGTGCAAACAATTAATGGCGACGGCACGGGCTATTATGCTTATTTACCAGCTATTTTTATTCATCATACCACCGACTTTACGCCGGTGTATGAACTTGAAAAAGAACGTCGGGGTCTCGACTATATGGCGCATTATTTTCACAAAACAGAGCATGGGATGGTCAATAAATACCAACTGGGAACAGCTCTCATGATCCTCCCTTTTTTCTTAATGGCTTGGTTGTATTCGATCATTATTGGGATGCCGCCGGATGGTTACAGCATTCTTTTTCAATATGCGGTTTCGCTGGCTGCGGCTGTATATCTTGCCATCGGATTGCTTGCAACACGTAAACTTTTGCAGCTGTTTGGTATAAGAAAGTCAGTGCAGCTAACCACCCTATTGGCTTTGCTTTTTGGCACCAATCTCTTTTATTATGCCTTTTTGCACACCTCACATTCGCATGTGTATTCGTTTTCGGCCATTGCGGTTTTTTTATTGTTGTCAAAGAATTTCTTTCTTAGCAGCCAGACTAAAGACTTTCTGTTGGCAGCGATGGCGTTGGGTTTGGTTGTTCTCATCCGGCCCACCAATGGTCTTGTTGTATTGGCCTTGCCTTTCCTATCAGCTGATTTAGCTACTTTTAGAGCAAGTTGGCGACAAATCATATCTAAGCCCAAGCTGATTGCATTGTCTGTTCTGCTTTTTTTGTCGGTTTTTATGCTTCAGCCGCTCTTCAACTTTATCCAAACTGGCAGTTGGTTTGTGTGGTCATACCAAAGTGAGGGCTTCCGTTTTGACAATCCGGCCTTGCTTTCGTTTCTTTTTAGCTATCGAAAAGGATTTTTCATCTATACTCCTTTGATGTTGTTGATCGTTCCGGCATTGGTGTTGCTTTACCAACGTTCGCGCTTTTTCATGTTTTCCTTTTTAGGCTATTTTTTACTGCTGATTGTTTTGCTTTCTTCTTGGTGGAACTGGTTTTTTGGCTACAGCTTTGGCATGAGGGCCATGATTGACCACTATACGCTATTGTCCATTCCGCTGGCGTTGATGATACAACAGTTTTGGGCCAAATCGCTGCAAAAACAAATGATGACGGTTTTCATACTCTTGGTCGTTGGATTGAACTTGATTCAAACCTACCAATACCACAGCGGTATCTTGCATCCTGATTCCATGTCGAAAGAAAAATATTGGTACGTTTTTTTACGCACCGATCCCCAATATCGTAATATTTTTGGAAGCTATCCCGAGCCCATTTATGCCGCCTTGAGCGATTCGGAAAGTACCACCTACCACAATGATATGGAAGTACCGTCAAACATTTGGACCTCCAATGGCATCATTCAAGATTCAAAAGCTTATAGCGGTGTTTACCTCGCCGAGCTCAACCAATCCAACATTTACAGTCCTACGCTCGTGCTTTCGGGCGAACAAATAACGTCCACAGCTGCTGAGGTGTATGTGACGGTGAACCTGATGTTTAAGGAGTTAACACCCAATGCCACCACCAATGCTTTGTTGGTGTATGCGGCCAAAGACACAGCAGATCAAATGTTGTTTTACAAAACATTTAAAATGAAGCAGATGCCCGATCAGCGCACAGGCGATTGGCGCAACGCTACCTTTGGTTTTAAAGTTCCTGCTTGGAATGCTTCGTACAAACAAATCAAAGTATATGTTTGGAATCGCGATGCGGCTTTGTTTCAACTCGACGATTTTGAAGTCATTATTTATCCGTTAAAGCCATGAATTTGCCCAATGACGACCGTTTTACACGATTCAACAAGCAACTGAAAGAAGGCGAAGATTTCTATATGGAAAACGGTTTTCGTGTGTTGACTTCAGTTTTTTTACGCAACAGAGGGTATTGTTGCGGAAACGGGTGCCGGCATTGTCCTTACTTTCCCAAGCATACGAAAGGAAACATGCGTTTGGAGGAGGAAAAGTAGGTTATAAACTTTTTGCTCAATGGTTTTTAGTATTTTTACCCACGGCTAAAGGAAGACCACCAATAAACCTCTTTTGCCGCTTAAAATGAAAACAATATGGAACAACAGCCCAATCTAACCGATCATGCGCAAGACCCCGTTGACCCCTCCACAAATAATATGTTGAACGGTCACTTTTTATCCGCCATGTTGCACCACGCCAACAGTGCTTTCTTATTATTTCAAAACAACAACGGCCTTACTTGGTGGAATGAAAAGGCCCGCTTGCTTTTACCCACTCTCAATGCGCCCCTCACCTTCAGTCAGTGGATTGCCCTCTGGGAAGCATCGGGTTTTTCTAATGGTGAGCGTTTAGCCGATGACTTTGAGCTTGCCCGGCGTGGTCAGATTTCGGCTTATACCGTTGATCGGATTACAGAAAAAGAAACACAAAAATTCCAGTTGCGCATCTTTCCTTTTGAGGGCATGAAGTTGCACTACGTATTGCAATTGGATCAAATAGACGATGTTGATGCGCTGCAAAAAGAACGCGAAGCACGACAAAAAGCAGAGCAAAACGATCGCCTTAAAACAGTTTTTTTGGCCAATATGTCGCACGAAATCCGCACACCGCTCAACTCCATTCTTGGTTTTTCGGAGCTATTGTTGGAGTTCGATTCATTAGAAAGTGATGCGCGAGAATACCTCGAAATGATTGGTATTGCCGGAAATACACTTCTTCAACTGATCAATGACATCATTGACATTTCAAAAATTGAAGCCGGACAATTGAAAATTTCAAAGCTGCCTGTGGATGTGAATACAGTGCTGAATGAGCTGTTGCAAACGATGTTGAACTCAAAAGCCTATCAACAGCATCCTCATGTGCAAATGGTAATTGAACAACCGGAAGCCGATTTCCCTTTGATTTTGGAAACCGATCCTTTTCGTTTCAAACAAATTTTTACCAATCTGCTCACCAATGCCCTCAAGTTTGTGGATGGTGGCACTATTCGCTTTGGTTTCACTGAAATCAAACAAGATTGGGTACAGTTTTTTGTGCAAGATACCGGCATCGGAATGCGCTACGACCAAACTGAGCATATCTTTCAGCGTTTTTCTCGACTCGATACGCCGCATGGATACAACGCCGATGGCACCGGCTTGGGGTTGTCCATTTCCAAGCAATTGGTCGAACTTTTGGGAGGGAAAATATGGTTCGATTCCGTTGTGGGAAAAGGAACGACCTTTTATTTTACCCTTCCGTTGGGTGCAAAAGAAAACAACCCGTTGAAATCGAAAAGAATTGCCTTGCTGGACACCACGCCCGACTGGTCGGACGAAATGTTTTTGGTGGTTGACGACGTAGAGGCCAATTTTATGTTTTACCGCTCTATGATGAAGCACACCGGCGCCGTTTTGCTTTGGGCCAAAGACGGCGATGAGGCCATCCGCCTGTGTCGCAACAACAGCGCCATCTCGCTCATTTTGATGGATTTGATGATGCCCAATCTGGATGGTTTTGAAACCACACGTCAAATCAGAACGTTTAGGCCACAACTGCCAATCATTGCACAAACTGCTTTTTACGAAGCAGAAGGCCGCGAAATTGCCTTGAAAGCAGGTTGTGATGATTATATCACCAAGCCGATTCAACAATCCGATTTGGTGCTGCTCATCAATCAACTTTTGAAGAAAAGATAATGGCCTAACCACTAAAAGTTTCCACGCTTGTTGGTTGTGTGAATAAGGAGCTTATTTTTGTTGACATGGGAAAGCAATCAAAGGAAATTCTTCAGCGTTATTGGGGTTACTCCTCCTTTCGTCCGATGCAGGAAGAAATTGTTGATGCCGTCATTTCCGGAAACGATACCTTAGCCCTTTTGCCCACCGGTGGTGGAAAATCAGTTTGTTTTCAAGTGCCCGCTATGGTAATGGACGGCATGTGTTTGGTGGTTACGCCCCTTATCGCGCTAATGAAAGATCAAGTGCAGCACCTTAAAAATATTGGAATACCTGCTGCCGCCATCTTTTCCGGAATGCACTTCAACGAGTTAGAAATTGTTTATAACCACTGTGTTTTTGGTAAGCTTAAGTTTTTGTACGTCTCGCCCGAGCGACTGCAATCTGAGCGCTTTATGGAGCTGCTCAAACGGATGAAAATCAATTTGATCGCTGTTGATGAGTCGCATTGTATTTCCCAATGGGGATATGATTTTCGTCCGCCCTACCTTCATATTGCCGACATCCGTCCTTTTTTGCCCAATATTCCGGTTTTGGCTTTAACCGCCACTGCAACACCGGAGGTCGTTAACGACATTCAAGAACGGCTTTTGTTTCGTAAGAAGAACGTTTTTCAAACCAGTTATGAGCGTAAAAACCTAACCTATAATGTAATACACCATCCTGATAAGTATGGAACCTTGCAGCGTTTGTTTCAAGCCATGACAACCGGAAGCGGTATCGTTTATGTTCGAAGCCGCAAGAAAACCCGTGATATTGCCGATTTTTTAACTTCAAAAGGTGTGGCTGCCACCTCTTACCATGCCGGCCTTGATGCCCGCCAACGCGACAGCCGCCAGTCGGATTGGATGCGTGGAAAGGTGCGAGTGATGGTGGCTACCAACGCTTTCGGCATGGGAATTGACAAACCCGACGTGCGCCTTGTAGTGCATTTAGAACCTCCCGACAGTTTAGAAGCCTATTTTCAGGAAGCGGGTAGGGGAGGTCGCGATGGAAAAGCATCGGAAGCCTATTTACTGGTGGCAGACCAAGATGTGAAACAGTTGAAAGCCAACCTCGACATTGCTTATCCCGAACCAAAAAAAATCAAAGCGGTGTATCAGGCCTTGGGCAATTATTTTCAGTTGCCCATCGGTGGCGGCAAAGACCAAAGCTTCGACTTCGACATAACGGCTTTCTGCAACAATTACAATATGCCTATTCTCGAGGTTTTTGCATCGCTTCAACTGCTCGAAAAGGAGGGCTATCTTTTAATGACCGAGGGCCTCAAAACACCTGCACGTATTTTTTTACAATCCACCCGCGAACAACTGTATCGCTTTCAGGTGGAGCAGCCTGCCTACGACGCCTTCATCAAAAACCTGTTGCGCTCGTACCCGGGATTGTTCACCGATTTTGTTTCCCTGCGTGAAGAAGACATCAGTCGAAAAACCGGCATTCCTACCGATCAGGTGGTGGCCATGTTACAAAAGTTGGCGAAGCTCTCATTCCTCGCTTATGTGCCTCGAAAAGAAAAACCACAACTGATTTACACCATCGAACGAAATGATGCCGACAGGCTTACATTTAGCAAAGAGCATTATGGCGATAGAAAAAGCAATGCCGCAAAACGATTGCAGACGGTGATTGATTTTGTTTACAATACCGAAAAGTGCCGCAGCATTCAGCTGTTGGAGTATTTTGGAGAACGTTTGGATCGCCGATGCGGAAACTGCGATGTCTGCACCAAGCGGAATAAGCTTCAATTGAATGATATAGAGTTTGACAACATTCAATCTCAATTGAAAATATTGCTTGCTGAGCGCCCTTATCCCCTTTTTGAAGTGATAGGAAAAGTGAAAGGCTATTCCGAAGAAAAGGTGCTTACTGCGATCCGCTTTATGCTCGAAAACCGCATCCTTACCAAAGACACTTCCGAAAGGTTGGTGTTTCGTAAACAGTTCGATTTCAGTTAGGCTATGCGTTTGAATTCATCATTTTTTATTGAAAACGATGTGCTTTTTGTAGCCCAATTCTTGTTGGGTTGTAGTTTCCACAGCATGATTGCCGGAGTTCATTGTAGTGGCATCATCACCGAAACGGAGGCCTATGCAGGCATTCATGACCGTGCTTCACATGCTTTTGGCAACCGCCGAACGCCGCGTACCGAGGTGATGTATCAGGCCGGAGGGGTTTCGTATGTGTATTTCACTTACGGAATGCACCATCTTTTCAATGTAGTTACCGGAGCTGAAAACGAACCTCATGCCGTCCTGATCAGGGCTATTTATCCGCTCACCGGCATCAATACTATGTTTCAGAGGGTAGGAGTGAAAAAAGACCTTCGTTTGTTGGCCAACGGCCCCGCAAAGCTTACAAAATGTTTGGGTATTGGCTTGGAGCATAACCGTTTGGATTTAGATGGCGATCTGTTGTGGTTAGATGATCAATTTCGACATGCCATCACTCGAACAGTCGCCGGCCCCAGAATCGGCGTAGCTTATGCCGGAAACGATGCCTTGTTGCCCTATCGTTTTATAGGTTTTCCGGCAAATGTTGATGATAGGCACAAACCGTAGTAATTTCAACTCAACTTCAAGGACAATTTCACCTCTTCAATTTCGTTGGGAATAAAGTCGGTGAGGTTTTCTAAAAGCTCCATCACTTTGTTGGTTTTGTAGGTGTTGGTGATGAGCCTTCGGGCCGAAGCGAGGATGTTTTCTACCAATATTTCTTTGCTTTGTTTGCCTTCTATGTAGAGGGCAAGTTCGTAGTACCACTGTAAAACGGGAGTGTAAACAGAAGTGTCAATATATTTTTTTTCGAGTGCAATTAAGTTGTATCGCTTAGCGACAGAAATGGCTTTGTTGTATTTTTCGACATTGAGCAGGGCTTGAAGATAGGCTCCAAAGAAGAGGTGCCAGCGTGTTTCAAAAATCTCTTGACGGTAGGCATCCAAAAAAGTTGAGCCATAGCTTGCCGCGCTTTTTGCCTTCTTGTTGTACACCAATGTGCGCATATAGAAGCTCACAAAACCAATTTTGTTGTAAAAACTACTGCTGTTTTTGAGTTCGGAGATGTTTTGACTCATCAGCTTATATGCTTTTTCGTATTTCTTGCTCCGAAGCAACACGCCACACAGGTTGGCGATATAAAACAGAAAATCGCTGTTTTTTTGCCGTATCGAAAGCGTTCCATAGTGTTCGGCTCGACCTAACTCATTGAGTTTGCTGTGCATCATGGCCCTGTTGCTGTAATAGTTGGAAAGTAGGCGCTTGGAGTAAAAGGTGCTGCCTTTAAACTCCTGATCCAATGCGTTGTACAAGGCACGTAGCTGTTCAAATTCACGAAAATTATAATACAAAAAGGTCAACCGAACGGCAGCACGGTAGCGGGTATAGCCATCGAGATGCACATTGAAGAAGGTAGCATCTAAAAGATCAACAAAGGAGGAAGAGTTGGCATCAGGACTTTCGTGCTGACGGATGATTTCCACTGTGGCATTGTTCAGTTGTTTGTTTACCGTCAGTCCAAACTGGTATTCCTTTTCGTATTGCTCGAGGTAATAGTTGGTAGGTTTATACAGCATCTTGCGTACCCTAATGAGTAAAAAATCGCGAAAATGCTCCACCAACTCATAAAAGCGGAGAAAATAATAGTGAGAAGGCGTAATGATCTTAAAGTAAGCCTTGATCTGACGCTCTAAATCGGCTGAAACAGCATCAAGCATCACTTGCTTTTCGGTGCTCAGCAACCATTCGTAAAACTTATCCACATCGGCCTTTTCGAGCGATTCAACGATCCAGTTTTTGATATAGGAATAGGTTCTCTTGTCCACATCGGTGTCAAAAGGCACTGCTTTTTCTGGATTATGGCAATTAAAATGAATGATTTGTAGAATTTCCCTGTTGATTTCTTTGGCAAATTTATTGATACTCATCAGATAATCAACCTCATGCGGATAAAGTTGGTTGGCAAAATCACTGAAAGTAACAAGTTTGTGTTTCATACAAAAGGAAATTGGCAATGAAATTACAACAAAAAGTTGAAAAGGGGGGCAACATGCTCTGGAGATTTATGCTCATTTTATAGAAAGGGGGTAAGCTTAGTCCCGATTATCCGGGCATTTATGAAAGATTCAAAATTGATTCTCATGGGAATTGATTGAGCAGTAATTTTTTATGGATGACCCGATTTCCAAGATAAATTTTTAGGATGTATATTCCTGATTCAAGATTTTTTGTAGGTGTGTTAAACGATTGGATTCTGCTTCTGTGATGGATTGAATGAGGTAACCTAGAGCATTGTATATGTCAATTCTTTTCGTGTCTTAATACTTTTGAGGCGTTGCTTGATCCAGTTTTCGGAATAACCAAGTTTCATGTATTGTTCCAATGCCCTGTCAATACTGAGTTCCGGGTTTTGCATTTCGTCCAATCATTCTGAAGCTACCTGAGCCAGTCATTGTTTAAAAGATTTTGCATTGGGTGATGGAATGGATTGGATAAGACGAAAAAGCTGTTCAGTATCAGCCATTTCGGTCAATCTCATTTTCCCATCAGGGGTAAGCATTTTCAAAGCGTTACAATTTGTAACGGTTTTATTTCTCTCGACTTTTAACCTCATTTTTAATACCCGCCAATACACCTGAGGATTTGGACTATCAGTCAAAACAGCTATAACATCAACCATCGCTAAATACCATTTTTCTTGCTCGGCATCCCTAAGCGTTCTAACCCTATTGTTCTCAAATATTTTAATATCAGTTTGTTTGCTCATGCTGCTAATACTTTTTCGATTAAACTTAAAATTTCGTCAATCTCTTTTTTATTAAATATTCCTCTGATGCCTTCGGGATGCAGCATAGTAAAAGGTGATTCAATCAGGTTGCGTTTGCTTACATCGCCTTTTTCAAAAACAAAATTCTTGAGCAAGCCAAGAAATTGAAGCTGTCGGCTGTTTAGGCAACTGTGTTTGACAATTAAATCATTCTCCCCATTCACTTTTTTTAAGCGGTTGTCAATGATTTCTTTTTTGGTCAGTTTTTCGTTTTTTATTGATGCTTAGAATCAAAAGTAGCAATTTAGGATGGTGTGTCCGATTTTAATCCCACGATGCCAAGATGTCCACCATCACAAAGCCACAAATTTGCCTCAATTTGGCTGTTGCGACCTTAGGAATGTGCTTGCAATCAGCAAATGTATTTTAAATCGGATTCAATACCAACTCCTTCAAATATTACCTTCAGCTCTTTCGACTTTTTATTCCGTGTCGCCATATAGAATACGCATGAAGCGCGCAAAAAGAAAATCAGGGTGCAAATCGTTCAATTGACAATTGAAATAGATGATAACAGTAGCATTTTTTTCGATGCTATGGTACATCGAAGAGGTAAAGCCGAAAATGGCACCGTTATGACCATAAAAAGACCCTCTTTTGAGCAGGCATAATCCGTAGCCGACTTTTGGGGTAAGCGCAATCATGTCATTGATTCTTTTCTGCTGAAGGGCATCCGATAATAAACCACCTCCCACCAAAGCCTCTACATATTTTTGTAATTCGCGCGGTGTGCTGTAAGCCGATCCGGCTGCCCAAGCCCATGAAACATCGAAGTATTCGGTTACATCACCATCATCTTCGGTGTATTCGCCCGCATAATAGCCCCTGCCATGTGTGCCGGGGAAGTTTAAGCCTGAAGTTAAGAATCCGGTATTGTTCAGATGAAGCGGTTTTACAATGCGGTTTTCGATTTCAGATTGTAATGTGTTTCGTGTAAGTTTTTCAATGAGTAGTCCGAGTATAATGGTATTGGTATTGGAATAGTGAAAGTTCGTTCCCGGACTGAAATAAAAGTCGTTTTCGAAAGCGATATCAATACTTTGCTGAGGTGAAAAGCTAGCACTCGGTTGATTTAAGATTAGATTCACAAATGCTTCGCTATCAGTGTAGTTATAAATGCCACTGCTCATGTTGCAAAGCATGGCAATGGTGATGCTATCCGCTTTTGGATATTCAGGGTAGTACTTTGAAAGCTTATCATCGAGACTGAGACGACCCTCATCCACCAACTGAAGCAAGACCGTTCCTGTCAAGGTTTTGGTGTTGCTCGCTATCCTGAAAGTGTAGGAGCCGTCCATCGGCAGTTGCTGAGCAATATCGCTATAACCTGAAGTGTAGAGCCAGTCAATGCCAGTTTTATGATCTACCACCAATGCCACAACGCCAGGAACCTTGCTGTGCTCGATAATTGAATCGGTAACTGCTTTCATCTGCTCAATGAGCACTTGATTGGGATCAACATCTTGCTCTTTTTTGCATGAAATCAACGCTACCATTAGGAGCAAAAGAACTAAAATGGGTGTTGAAAAACTTTTTTTTACGGTTGTTTTGAGGTTTGTTTTCATCACATTTGGTTTTAATGGTTTTTAAAAAGGGGAATCGGCTGCCGGTTCCGTCATGAATGTTTGCGTCGGAGGCTGAAGGATCAGCATTATTGTACTTGTTGTAATTTTCTAAACAAAGGTATTTTTTTTAAAATTCTGTTCATAGCCTCAAATAAAAATAAAGCTTTGTTTCTTAAAAAATTATGATCAAAGCGTATCAAATTCTTTGTAAGTTGCTAAATGTTAGGGATGAATATTGATGTTGACTTTTGTTTGTGCCGTGTTTTGTCGCATTTTAATTTGCAAAAATCGGTTTGGTGTTGGGGGTTCTATCAACAGAAAAAGGCCACCTGTTCTGGTGGCCTTTTTCTGCTTTTTAGTGAAATAACTGTTGGTTTATCACCTATTTAATAAAGTCAACTACCTCTTTGTTAAACACTTCCGATTTTTCAAACATCATAAAGTGGCCGCTTTTGGGCACCATCACCAATTTGCTGTTGGCAATTTTTGAGGCTCCATATTGGGCTATTTTTTCAGTGAAACCGGGGTTGAGGTAGCGGTTGGGAATGAGCATGTCTTCTTTTCCAAAAAAGATGAGGGTAGGGACTTTAATTTGATCGAGTTTGTCGAGAACGGGTTCGTCCACCATTCCGGCCACGGAGCGCGAAACGGCAAGGCAATACGCGTCAAAGTCATCGGCATCGCGCATGGCAATACGGTCTTCAATCATAAAATGTGCGTCTTTTGGCAAGCGGTAAAAGTTGCTGGCCAAATTGTTTTCGATGGCTTCAACAGTGGTAAGCCGAATCATATTGGGGAACATGACATCTTTGAACCAGGTTTTTTGTCCGGGATGGAAGTACTCAAAACCGGCAGGATCAACCAAAATTAGTCGTTTCACCATTTCGGGTTTAGCAAGGGCCAAAACCATTGATATTTGTCCGCCCATGGAGTGACCTGCAAGGTTCACCGCTTTCAAATCTAAGTGTTCAATCAGTTCGGCTACCACGTCGGCATAATAACTCATCAGGCCGCTGTGTGGATGTTTGGATGATTTTCCGTATCCCGGCAAGTCAATGGCAATCACACGGTAGTGTTGGCTCAAGGCATCAATATTCTTTTTCCAAGCGGGCAAATAACTGCCCAATCCGTGAATCATAATGATGGTTTCGTCGCCTTTGCCTTCATCCACATAGGCCAATCGCAGCTGGTTGCTCAGATTGGCATAATGCACCTTGTGATCGTATTTTAATTCACTCATTGAGTGCATTTTAGGAAGATGTTTGTAGGGCGTACAAGCTCCAATAGAGAAAGCAATAACCAATATGATGGTTGCTATTTGTAAAATTCTTACTGTTTTCATAGTGATGTTATTGAGGTTGTGAATCAGAACAAGAGCCATTTATAAACCAAGAAAACCGTGTAAGGATTCACCGGACGGACTCCTTGCTGGCCTCCATTGACGGCTGAACCGCGCGAAGCGTCGTTGCTGTCGAAAAAGTCGCCAAGCCAAAGGTTGGCCCCGTGCATCTCTAAGCTCATAAACGGGCCAAAGTTGTAAACCAATGACCCATTGGCTTCTAAGCCCATGAAATTGCCGCCTCCGTTGGGTTTCAGCGGACTAACAGCACTGGCGATGCCTGCTTTGGCGATGAGTTTATGTGGAATGAAACCGTATGAAAAGTTAACAGTGCCGCCGGCCAAACCGTATCCCATATTGGAAATATCGGAAATTACCGGGGTGAAGCGGTTGACCACGTTGGGGTTGGGAAACAGCAAATAACTGCCCGTTCCAATGAAAATGCTGGTAGGCATTCCCCAATAGTTTCCGGTCAAAACGCCTGTGTATTTGCCGTCATCCAAACCATATTTATCCGGTGAGGTAAAAGTTAAATCGGCTGAAACGTAATCGTTGAGCGTTCTTCCGTAGCGGTATGCAGCTCTGATGTTGGCAGCAACACCAGAAATGTCGGCAGCTTTTTCGTAGCTTCCGTTGACGTTTTTACGGGCTGTTCCGAGGTTATAATTTACAAAACCGGTGAGCTGAAATGGGTCGAGCCAAAACTCGGGATTTCTTGCAAAGGTGACGCCTAACCAAACCACATCGGCTTTGTAGTCTTTGGGTAAGTCGAACACATACATGCCGTTGTAGGAGGCGAGTAAACTCTGTAAACCTTGACTGAACACAGAAACCCCGCCCTGGCCTTTGCCTCTGTCGCGAACGTAATAGGCCGATGCACCTAAGCTCCACTTCATATTGATTTTTCTTTCATAGAAAAGTTCAGTGAGGGTTACATCATCGTCTAACTCAGTATTATTCTCATAAAGAAGGTAATACCCGGCTTTGACCTTTTGGATGTCGCCATCGTAACGGGCCGAAACACCAACGCCGTCGGTTCCCCAATAAGCGAGCCTATAACCGGTGGAGGTCATGCGATCTACCATGGTACGGTATGGGTTGTGGGGGGTGTCGTAAAGTCGTTGAAGTCCGAGATTAATAGCGAAATTCTTGTAGGGAATTAACTCTAATTCAATATTTTGTGTTTGTATGTTGACATTGTCGGCATTGATGGCCGAACCTTTATTTCCACTTATGCCATAGTTTTGATCTCCCCAGGTCCAATCAATTTCAAAGGAGGCCCTTAAAATAGCTTTGCCGTTGAAAAGCTTAGGCTGGTAGATGAAAAATGGGATGATGCGTTGTTCAAAGTAGCTGGAAGTCAGTGTGTCGGAGGTTGTGGAGGAGTTGGCGCCAAACAAACGACCCACCAATTGCCCGTTGAACAGGCTGGCTTGTGGGTAAACATTGGTGCGCACCCCTTGGTTTATGAAGAAGGCCAAAAACTGAAACTCCTTGTTAGCTTTCACCGTGTAAGGCAAGTTTTGGCTGTACAATCCGGCAGCGCTGGCACCTCGTCCATCAGGGCTTACATCTGTTCCTTGTGCCCAAATGCAAGTAGATGAAAACAAGGCCACTGTAAGGAGAAATATAGAAATTTTCTTCATGATTTTAATGGTTTTGAGTAAAAAAAAAGGCAAAGTGGCTGAATCATCGCCGACTTTGCCTTTCAATGTATTGTTGTACGAAACGCTCGCCAGTGATTAGTTTACGCGCACAAATTTCTGAATGTTAATCACACCCAATGTTCCACCATTGCTGCTGCCGAAGCCTGCTGCCGGTGTAGGAGCAACGTTTTGTGTGCCGGAGGTTTGAACTACTTCATACCAAAGCACTTCGGGGTTCTTTTTTACTTCAAAAATACCTGCTGCTTCTCCTAAGAAAGGTAGGTCTTGATTGATCTTCACCGTCCAAATTTCACCAACGTTTGATTTTTCAATTTGATAAGTGCCACTGAAAACCAAGTCAGGTGTGGTAGTTGCGTTGCCAATGTTGAATTGATTCACCACATATGACATATCGGCTTTGAAGTTGGCAGTAACTTTAGCTACGTTGAAATAAGTAACCAAAAGGGGAGCCACATTGTCGCCTTCTGAAACCCAATTGCCCATGATACCAAGGTCTTGTGCGGTGTTTCCGGTTTCAGCTTTGGCCGATGCTTCCATGGCTAAGCCTTCGTTGTCATAGATTGGTTTTGCGGCAACCGCTGCAACAGTAAACTTTTCAGTTCCTTGAATCACAGAGGTAACGGCCAAATTAACGGTAGCCACAGCCGCGCCGGCAGTATGGGTCACGGTGTAAGTGAAGTCTAAGCCGGGAGCAGTAACGGCTAGATTGTCAGCAGTGAGGTCGCCGGTAGCATCAGCTTTGGCATACACTGCTTCTGAGAAGGTTACAGCAATCGTTTTGTTGTCGGATGACAAAACTGCTGAGTTGATTTTTGGGGCTTTGTTATCCTCTTTGCAGGAAGTCATTCCCATGAAAAGAACCAAAACCATCGCGATTACTGAAAGTGTTTTTGTTTTCATTTTTTTAATTGTGTTAAGTGATTAAGTATTTGATGTTAAAATTACTAAATAGTTGCATCTAAAGTAAAATGCTGATTTTATTGTTAGGGTTGACCTAATTAGTTACCTTTCAAATCAAGTTGCATAATATGTTATTAGTGAGCGAGATAAAACAATTATTATTGCCATGACCTACATCTTGCCCCATTTCACCACATTGGCGCCCCAAGCGTAACCAATACCGGCAGCAATCATGGAGATGATGGTGCCTTCTTTAATTTTTCCTTGTTGTGCTGCCAAATGAATGGAAAGTATTTGGTCAATTTGTCCGAGATGTCCATAGTTTTCGAGGTAAATGCTTTGTTCGGGCGTTAGACCCAGCTCTTTTACGAAACCGAAATACATCGAACGCTTGTAATGCAAACTGGCAAGATAGCCAAGAGAGGCCAGCGGAAGTGCTGATTTTTCAAAAGCTTTGTGGATACAGCTGAGCCAGTTGGTCATTGAAACCTCGTTGAGGCGGTTTTTCATGTGTTTTTCATCAAACACCCGCAGTGATTTGTAGGCTTCGTGGATCACTTCGCAGGTGATGGGTTTTTCGGTGCCGCCATATTCGACACCCGCATCGCGCGACATGCTTCCATCGGTGATGATGTGTGTGCCTAAAATAACGTTTCTACATAAGTTTTTTTGCAACAACATAGCGCCGGCACCTGCCGAAAGATTGAACATAAAAGAAACCGAGCTGTCGGTATAGTCAATAAAGTCGCCATTGCGATACCCACCGGCTATTAAAACGGTATTGATGTCAGGATCGGCAAACATCATATCCTTGGCAATTTTCATGGCGGCTACTGTTGTGCAGCAGCGTTGTTGCAAGTCGAAAGCCCAAGCATTCACGGCGCCAATCCGATGCTGGATGTAAATGGCTGTGGTGGTGAGCGGAAATTCTTTCCACTCTTCGCCAATAGAAATGATCAGGTCAATGTTTTCTGCCTTGATGCCGGTATTTTTTAAACAATCCAATGCGGCCAAGGCGCCCATCTCTTGGGTTCCATCGTTTTTTCCGGCTATGGTTTTTTCTACAATGCCGAGCTTTTGCACAATGGCTTCTTCGCTCCATTTTCCTTGAGTGGCGGCAGAAATTTCCGCTGCGCTCATGCGGTCTTGGGGCAAGTAAATGCCTGTTCCTACAATCCCAACATTAATTTTTGATGCTGTCATTATCGAAAATTCTTGATTTCCCGAATGGGAGTATTTATGAAATCTAATAGACAAACAGATTGCTTCCCACTGCTAAGCCGGCTCCCGAAGCCATAAACAACACGCGGTCGCCTCTTTTTATCTTTCCGTGGGCCACTGCATGGTGAAATGCCATAGGCACACATCCCGATCCGGTATAGCCGTATTGATCCATCACCGTTGTGGTTTTATCCATTGAAACTTGAAGGTTTTCCATCACTTTTTCAATCACCGAATGGTTGATTTGGGTGAAAATAAAATGGTCCACATCTTCAATATTCAGTTGATATTTTTTGAGCAACTGTTTCACTACTATGGGCCACAGACGCACATTTCGGTCGCCGGGAAGTGGTTTTAGGCTCAACAAGCCTTGTTCGTTGTTGTCCAACACTGCTTTTGTTATCGGATTTCGCGAGCCACCGGCATAAATGCCGATAAAGTCATGTTGGGTGCCGTCAGTCAGCATTTGGCTTCCGACATAAGTGCTTTTGCTGTCTTCTTGGTGTGCAAGAACTACTGCTCCAGCGCCATCAGCGAAAATGGAGTAGCCAAAGGCATCGTCTTTTCTCAAAAAGGCGGGCATATTGTAAACGCCAATCACGAGCGCATATTGAAGACTTTCGTCAGTGGCCATCAACCGCGCGGCATTGTCTAAGGCGATGGTAAAGCTGGCACAGGAAGCGGCTACATCGAAGCTGGAGCACCAGTTTTCTTTTTCTTGCAAGCGGCCTTGCACCAGAATGGCGGTGGCCGGCGTGATGTATTCCGGGGTGTCGGTGCCAACGATGATCAGTTTCACCTCATCTGCCCGAATACCAGCATTTTGGATTGCTGCCTTTGCTGCTTGGGTGGCAAAATCGGCTGTTGTTTCATCCATGCCACGAAGGTGAGCGATATGTCTGGTATAGATGCCGAGTTTGCTTTCTAACTTATCGCTATCGAAGCTTAATCCGGTTAGCTGCATCAGTTCAGCATTGGCGATGGGTGTGCCGGGAGCATAAACGCCTGTTCCAATGATTTTTATGGGTAACATAGCTTTTGAGTTTTGTTACATTTGGTTTAGAGATACCCCAATTGTTGGGCCTGTTGGGTGAGTTCTGCTCTAAAATCGGGATGAGCAATGCCGATGAGGGCTTTGGTGCGTTCGCGCACGGTACGTCCGGTCAGGCGTGTGCTTCCCCATTCGGTGACCACATAATCGGTATGACTGCGGTGAAGGGTAACGGCGCTGCCTTGGGGCAGCATAGGAACGATGGTAGAAATTTGCCCGTTGCGGGCTGTTGAACGACAAGCAATAATGGATTTTCCTAACCCGTCGAGGCCTTCAATGGCACCTACAGCGGTGTCGGATTGTCCTCCCGTACCTGAGTATTGCTCAATGCCAATGGTTTCACTGGCCACTTGTCCTGTAAAATCAATCATGATACAGGTGTTGATGGAAACCATTTTGCTGTTTTGTTTCATCACGCAAGGATCGTTGACGTATTTTCCACGAAGAAACTCCACCGCCATATTGTTGTCTAACCATTTGTACAACTTTTCGCTTCCCATGGCAAAAGTGCAGATGAATTTTCCTTTGTGTAATGCCTTTTCCGAATTGGTGATTACACCCTGCTCGTAGAGTTCCATCATGCTGTCAACCAACATTTCGGTATGAACGCCAAGGTTTTTTTTATCTTTCAACGAAAGAGCACAAGCGTTAGGAATTTCGCCAATACCCAGTTGAATGGTTGAACCGTCGTCCACCAAATCGGCGATGTGTTTGCCAATCTGCATAGCGGTTTCGTCCGGTGTTGGTTCAGGAAGTGTGGGCGGAATTTGATGGTGTTCAACAAAATAATCAACTGCCGAAACATGAACGTGGGTGTCGCCAAGTGTACGCGG
>JAEWWJ010000010.1 GCA_023396415.1 Bacteroidota bacterium | reverse complement strand
ATCACCCAACCTGCTGGCAAAGTGCCGGCCTCGAAGCCTTCAACAAAGTCGGTGGTGGTGCCGCCACCGCCGCCAAAGTCAGGTACTTGCCAGGTAAGGGTGACGTTTTGGCCTGATGTAGTGCCGGAAAGGTTGCGAGGGGTAGGATAGCAAATTTCACTTCCTTGAACGTTTAAGCTTACGGGTATCGTTAATGTGCTATTAGCTGTGGCGTTGCTGCTGAAAATAAGGGAGGCAAAATAATCGCCGTTTCCAAGGGTTCCGGCATCAAAATGAGCTGCCAAATCAAGGGTAGATCCTGCTTCAACAGTGGCTACCGAGGGATCAATGCTTAACCAGCTGCCGGTTCCGAGTTGTAAGTTGGCACGGAGGTTCCAATTGTTGCTGAATCCGAAATCGGAGAGTCTATCCCAAACGATTCCGTCAATTGAAATAAAATCACCATTTGGGTTGACCGGACCACCATCAACACCGGCAACATATGAACCGGCATCGTGGATGTAGTGGCAACCAATCCAAATATCATTTCCTGTTAAAGCCAATGGTGTTGTTAGGGAAACGGTGTTCCATGACATGGCGCTTGGAACAAACAACTGTTCGAGAATGATGGCTCCGGGTGTTGTTGTCGTTCCCGCTTCGCGGATGATAAGTTTTGCAACCGTAGGTAAATCATTTACATACAGATCAACCGAGTTGATGGTGGCACCGGCAAGGCTTGCAACTAATTCTTGCGGGAAGCGAACCATAGTAAAGATGTCACCTCCGGCGTTGGCACCAATGGCATCAACATTGTCTCCATCATAATGAAGTACGAAACCATCTCTTGCTTTTGTTGTCGAAGGATTTCCTCCTCTTGTTGAAGTTTTGCTGATATCAATATCAGAAACTTCTTTAACAGGGCCTTGAGGAACAACAGCGTGTTGCATATTCATTCCCGAAGGCATATAATTGATGGCTACATCAAAATTGAGCGGAGCATTGCCTGTATTAGCAACGGTAAGTGTTTGCGTGGATGTTTCACCGCCGAGGAGTTCCTCACTCAGCGCATCGGGAGTAATTTGAATAGCTGGGATAGATGCACTAAAATCAATCATGAAAGAAACAGTTTGTCCATCAGGATTAATTCCGGCTCCAACAAATTTAGTTCCATCAGGAGTTACACCATTGATGCTATAGAAAAGCCAATCAGCGGCATCGAACATGCCAAGTGAAAAAGCATAATCATTAAAAGTCATCAGTTCGCCGTCAATTGTTCTTGCAAATGCTCTTCTTACATCAGGAAATGGAGGCCATCCATCGGCAGTAAAACCAAAAACAGTTCCATCATCGGCTACGCATGTGGGTGATATCATACCTTGGTTTAAGGTGTTTTGGAAAAAGGTGACTCCCTGTGGTGTCCAAATGAAAACCTCTTCTTCAACAGTGCCCACAACGTAACTTCCATCAGAAGAAGCGCCAAAGGCTTCACCATCAGTATCTGGGGCAATTTGAATCACTTCGTTGTTGTACCAAATAACGGGTGATCGTGAAACGGAAGGCATATCGGCCCATCCATACACGACGCTTCCGTCATTGCTGATTCCGTTGGGACGATTTCCGGATGAGAGGGCATTTCCAATCATCTCAAAACCGTCGGCTTCTGTCCATTTGTAGGCACGATAGCTGCCATTGGCCATGTATTGCATTCCTACATGTATTAGGCCATCGGCCGACATTCCCCAATTGGAATTGTAATCATTTGTTGTAGGATTGCCAGCAGCAGGATTGATGGGAAGGAAAGTCCATTCGCCATTTTGAGCGTTGTAATATCCCGACATTTGTACACCATTGCCTCCAACGGTGACATCGGGGTTGAGTTTGTTTCCTGAAACGATACCATTTTCTGAAACAGCCTGAATAATGAGTTCTTCTCCATTAACAGGGATTTCACCAACCCCTTTTTGCCAAACAGAGCTACCACCACCAAAAGCGGTAATAGGCACCCATTGACCATTTTCGCTAATATCCGAAGGGAATGTATAGTCTTGAACCATCACGTGCACTTCGATGTTTCCACCTTCAATTACATTTAATGTGACCGGCACTTCGGTAATTGCAGCATCAGGATCGTTGCTGGTAACTTGAATCATGGCGGTATAGTTGCCCAATTCAAGTCCAGTAGCATTAAAGGTTAAAACAACGGATTGGCTGTTGCCTCCGGTAACAGTTCCTGTTAGGGGAGCAGCAGTTAGAAAGCCTTCAGTAGTTCCGGTGTAACTTACAATCAATGAGTAAGTTAAATCATTAATTCCAGTGTTCTTGATGTTTAAATTTTTGGTTGAGCTACCGTTTAAAGGAGCTACAATTGTGATGGCATTAGGGTTTATCTCAATTTTTGGACTGGTGTTCACATCGTTTCCAATGTAAACATCGTCAATGCTCCAGGCGTGAGCAAAATTGCCTTCATATTGGAAAGCAATATGCACGGTTTGACCTGCATAAGCAGCAAGGTTAAGTACAACTTTTTCCCAATCGCCGGTGACTGAGGTCGGCGACCACAATTCAACATAATTTGCTGTGGCCGGATCGCTGCCCGTTGTGCTGATGAGCACACTGTTTTTTTTCGTAATAGCCCGGATCTACGTTGATGTTCCAAAAGGTTGCAAACATAGATCCCGATGCCGGCAACGCCAAGGCAGGGGTAACCAACCAGCCGTTTTGACTGCCCGAAGCATAGTTGTGATAAGCAGCTTTACTGCCTCCGGGGGTGTGGTTGATGGTGGGCGAAACGCCCCAAGTTGATCCACCTGCATCAACGTTGTAAACGCTCCAAGTGCTTGGAATGGTGGTTCCGGATTCAAAATCTTCAGTCAATGGAAAAGCACGTGGTGCGTCTCCGTTAAAACCAAAAACGTTTTGCCCAGCCCATAGTGCTATAAAAAGTAGCAGCATAGGGAACCAAAATGTAGAAGTAGTTTTCCTACTCATAATAAAGGGTTTTAAGTTAATATTTGTATGAAATGATAAATGATGATTATTTTTTGTGCTTGTCCTTTACTTCAACAAAACGAAGCAGCTTTATGAGGGCCTGCTTTTTATGTTGCTTGCGTTCAATAAAATCTTCGAGGTCTTTTGCCAAATCGTCTTCCGCAACTTTATCCGTTGGATGCCCGGTAGGGGTTTTGTTTTCGTCTTGGTTGTGTGTTGACATTGTTTGGTTTTTTTTGAACTTCAATGCAAACTTAAACTACTAAAAACTCTTAAAGGCGCAAAACAAATAGCACAAAAACACACCACAGCGACTTTTGCCATGCTATATCATTACGACAGAAGGGCGTAATAGATTAAAGGTAAAGGAATTAGATTTGTGAAAGAAATTCGATCAATCCCTGTTCCGAATTGGTGAGATTGAGTTTTTTGCGGAGGCGATAGCGTGCTGCTTCAATACTTCTTTGTGATTGACCCGTGATGGAGGTAATTTCTTTGGTCGTCATGTTGAGCCTTAAAAAGGCACAAACGCGCCTTTCATTGGGCGAAAGGTCGGGGCAAACCTCGTTGAGCTTGTCATAAAAGCCATTGTGAACATGCTGAAAGCGCATTTCAAACTCGTCCCAAATATTGTCTTCTGTGGCTTTCTCAAGGTCCTGAACTATGTTTTTAATCAACTCTTGATTGTCTTTTTTGAAATAAGGGCTGTGTTTTAAAAGCTTCTGAACAATGTTTTCAAGCATTTCGTTCTTCTTAATCTGATACATCACATTGGTGGCCAGCTCCTTGTTTTTTTGTTCCAAATCAGTTTCTAATTGTTCTTTCAATAGTTGTAGATTTTTAGTGGCCAGCTCGCTGTTGGCATTTTCGAGCTGCAAGCGGCGAAGGCGGCTTTGCGAGAGATAATACAACAAGCCAACAATAACGGTGATCAAAATCGTTAACACGCTGATGAAAAGATAACGCTGTTGAATGCGCTTTTGCTCCACCTTGGAAATTTTTTCCCGCTCTTGAAACTGAAGCGTTAACTCTTGTCTCGTGAGCTCTTTAGTGGTTTCCTCCATATTAATCAAGTCGTTTTTTTCTTTGAGTAAGATGTGGTATTTTAGAGCCGAATCGGCATTTTGAACCCTTAAGTAGATGTTAAAAATGTTTTCATAAATGCTTTCTAATAAGGTGTTGCTTCCCGTTTGGTTGGCAATGCCCAAAGCTTTGTAATAATAAAATTTGGCTTTATTGTCGTTATTCAATTTCTCGTAATACAGGGCCAAATTTTGATAGGAGGATGCCTCGCCTTGCTTGTCGTTGTCGGCAATTCTCAATGCAAGTGATTCGTTGATATTGCTGAATGCTGCATCGTATTTGTTTTCCAAAATGTTGACCATACCCAAGTTGTTCAACAAATTTGCCAAAAGATAAGTGCGATTGGGCTGTCCACGGGTGTATTCAATTCCTTTTAAATAGTATTCTTCGGCTTTAGAAAAATGATTGTTTTCTTTTTCCACGATCCCCAAGTTGTTGTAAACAGTGGCTAAGGCATTGTTTTGCAACGAATCTTTGGCGCTGTCTCGATGGCGAAGTAAGATGTCGAGCGCCGCCTCAAAATTTTGACCGGCTTTGTCGAGCTGTTTCATCTGCAAATGAATAGCTCCAATGTTGACCAAAGTAGCCACTACAGCTTCATCGTTTTTCTTGTTTTGTTCTATTTCGAGATAACGGTAAAAGTTATTGGCCGACTGCTCAAGAAGTCCGGCGTTAAAATAAATGAGCCCTGCATTGTAAATTGACAAGGCCATCAAGCGCTCGTTGCCTGTTTTTTCAGCCAATTGGCTCGCGCTTTCACAGTATTGAAGTGCGTTTTTGATGTTATTTGTAGCGTATTCCGATGAAATATCAATCATCGTTTGAACACGATTGGTGTCGTGTTTGGCACGTTCAAGCACTTGAAAAAGCGAGTCGAGCTTCTCTTGTTTTTGCGCAGTAAGAGGCGTGAAATGAGCCAGCAGTGCTACTGTTGCCAAAACAATCAATAAGGAAAAGGAATTAATTTTCATGCTATGATCTAAGCCTACAACTCACAAAAGTACTGTATTTATTTTTGCGGCAAATGTTTAAACCTGAAGAGGGCTCCATCTGGCTCATTGCCTTCATTTTTCAATTTTATTTCTTTGTCGGTATGTGGAAATTACTTTACTTTTGTTTTTAGAGAATTACCAACAAATAAACCTCAATGCTTCGCACCTTAATCGTTGACGATGAAATCTATTCACGTTATGCTTTACGGCATATCATTGCCACTCATTGTCCTGAAATTGAAATCATTGGCGAAACTGATGGGGTTAAGAGTACAATGCAAATGATTGAATCTACACATCCCGATTTGGTGATTCTCGATATCCATTTAAAGGATGGCACTGCCTTCGATTTGCTCAATTCATTGGATGTCATTCGTTTCAATTTCATTTTTATCACAGCTTACGAAAAGTATATTATTGAGGCATTGAGCTTTAGTGCCATCAAATATTTTCTTAAACCGGTCAATCCCATTAAGTTGGCCGCCGAACTCAATAAGTTGGTGACTACTTTGCAATTCGAGAAAAACAGTTTAAAAGTAAATGCCTTCCTTACCAACATCATTCCCGATTTTGAAAACGGAAAAAAGCTTGTACTGGAAGCCGATTCAGGCGTTTATTTGATTACCATCAACGATATTATTCGCTGTGAAGGTGTTGGAAAAAAGACCCAGTTTCACCTCAAAAGCGATGAAAAAATTATCATCAATAAACCTTTTCGCGAGTATGAAGATTTGTTTGAAAACCATAATTTCGTCTCCTTAGGAAACGGACATATGCTTAATATGCACCACTTTAAAACATTCGACTCCACCGGTGCCTTCAACATTGTTACCAGCGACGATTGTTACGTGCCATTTGACCCTAAAATGAAACCTATCTTGTTGGAAATGCTGCATCAATTGGAAAAATGAAATGTACCAAATAAAAGAGCCCCATCATTTTTTTTCTGACTCCATTCAATACTATCACGTCTTATTTGATGACATTGCAGCTGCCCGGAAAAGTGTACTAATTCAAACATATCGTGTTGGAAATGATGAAGTTGGTGTTCGGTTAAAGGAGGCATTGCTTCGAAAGGTCAAGGCCGGACTGGAGGTAAAGCTGTTGATTGATGCCTGGGGTGGAGCTGCAGTGATCAGAGATTTTTTTTCGGATTTGATACAGCAAGGTGCCGAAGTAAGGTTCTTTGAGAAAATTAAGTTCAACACCGATATGTTTACCAGAGGCCATCGCCGCAACCACAAGAAATTGGTGATCATTGACGACGATATTGCGTACATCGGCTCTGCTAACTTTACCGAATATAGCCTCAGCTGGCGCGAATCGGTGTTGAGAACCAAAGGCGGCCTGTGCCATGCCTTTACGAAAGCTTTTCACCAAGATTTTAAAATTTATAACAAGTATATTTTCGGGAAAGCTTATTATTTGCGGCTTCTGCGTCACGATGATTTTGAGATTGTTCGCGATATGCCTTCCATTACCAATCAACCCATCATGCGACGCTATATCTATATGATCAAGCACGCCACTACTGCGATTGACATTGAGACACCTTATTTTTTACCTGGCTACAAACTCCGGAAAGTACTCATGGAAGCTGCTCAGCGAGGGGTAGCAGTAAAAGTTATCATCCCCAAACGCTCCGATGTAGGTTTAGTAGATATTCTTCGCAACAAATATCTTGGGCAACTGCACGAAGCCGGCATTCAATTTAGAATGTACTTTCCGCACAATCTACATGCAAAACTTCTACTCGTTGATAACCAAACTTTTACTATTGGATCGCCAAATTTCGACTACCGAAGTTTTCGTTATATGCACGAAATTATTCTTGTTGGCGCTCAAAAAACAATCATAGAGCAAGTGCAGCAACACATCAAAATCTCACTCGAAAATTCGGAACTGTTCAATTACGAACAATGGAAGCGGCGCTCCTTAATCAATAAATTTTTTGAATGGCTGCTCTTGCCATTTCGACATTTGCTGTAAGGCAATTATTTACATTTCTCCCGCTTCAAAAAATTCTTTTCGCCTTCAATTGGCTCGGTAATTTTGCCTACTTTTGCAATTAATTGTTATATTATTCACAATAAAAATTAACCCTTAACCTGTTTCATTATGAAGGAAAAAATTAGCTCGCAGCAGGCCATCGCACTTGAAGAAAAGTATGGCGCTCACAATTATCATCCCCTGCCTGTTGTACTTTCAAAAGGGATTGGCGCAAAGGTTTGGGATGCTGAAGGCAAAGAATATTTCGATTTCCTTTCTGCATACTCAGCCGTTAACCAAGGTCATTGCCACCCCAAAATTATTCAAGCATTGGTGGATCAGGCGCAAACCCTCACCCTTACCTCACGGGCGTTTTACAACGATGTGCTGGGAGTGTATGAAAAATACATTACCGAATTTTTTGGTTACGATAAGGTGTTGCCGATGAATTCGGGTGCCGAAGGCGATGAAACAGCTCTGAAACTATGTCGTAAATGGGCTTACACCGTAAAAGGCATTCCCGAAAATATGGCCAAAATTATCGTTTGTGCCGACAATTTCCATGGCCGCACAATCACAGTGATCAGTATGTCAACCGATCCCGATTCAAGAGGTGGTTTTGGGCCCTACACACCCGGCTTTGTTACCATTCCTTATAACGACCTCAAAGCGCTTGAGACCGCACTCGAAGATCCCAACGTAGCGGGTTTTCTCCTCGAACCCATTCAAGGTGAAGCTGGAGTTTTTGTGCCGGATGACGGGTATTTGAAAGGTGCTTTTGAATTGTGCAAAGCAAAAAACGTACTGTTCATCGCCGATGAAGTACAAACCGGTATTGCTCGCACAGGCAAATTGTTGGCTTGCGACCACGAAGGTGTGAAACCAGACATTTTGATCCTTGGAAAAGCCCTTTCAGGTGGCGTTTATCCTGTTTCGGCAGTATTAACCCGCGACGAAGTCATGCTGACCATCAAACCGGGTGAACATGGTTCAACTTTTGGCGGAAACCCCGTTGCGTGCCGCGTAGCCATTGCTGCCCTCGAGGTGGTAAGAGAAGAAAATCTAGCCGAAAAAGCCGAGCATTTAGGAAAAATCTTCCGCTCCGAAATGGAAAAACTGATTGTTGAAACCGAGCTTGTTACCAAAGTGCGTGGCAAAGGTCTTCTCAATGCCGTGATCGTAAATGATACACCAACCAGCCACACTGCTTGGGATATTTGTATGAAAATGGCCGAAAATGGTGTGCTGGCTAAACCAACCCACGGAAACATCATTCGCTTTGCGCCTCCTTTGGTTATCACCGAAGACCAGCTGCGCGATGCCATCGAAAGAATCAAGAAGTCATTTCGTGAATTTTCAAAGTAACAGTTGACTTTCATCCAAAAAAAAGAGAGTATTTAGTCGAAATACTCTCTTTTTTTGTTTCCTGACGATTATTTTATCGCCTTGGTGTAATTGGCAGCCACTTCGGCCCAATTCACAACATTCCAAAAGGCCGAAACGTAATCAGGTCTCTTGTTTTGATATTTCAAGTAGTAGGCATGTTCCCAAACGTCGAGGCCAAGAATGGGCGTGCCCTTGCAGTCGCTCACATCCATCAATGGATTGTCTTGGTTGGGGGTGGAGCATACTGCGAGACTTTTGTCGGCTTTTACAGCCAACCAAGCCCATCCACTGCCAAAGCGCGTTTTTGCAGCAGTGTTAAATTGTTCTTGCATGGCTTCAAATGATCCAAAGGATTTTACAATGGCATCGGCCAGCTCGCCTGAAGGCTTTCCGCCTCCGTCGGGCGACATTACACTCCAAAACAGCTCATGGTTGTAGTGGCCTCCACCGTTGTTACGCACAGCAACAGGGTATTTGCTGATGTTGGCCAACAAATCGGAAAAGCTCATTTCCGACATTTCATTGTCTTTGGTGGCAGCGTTTAAGTTATCAAAGTAAGCCTTATGGTGACGGGTATAATGAATTTCCATCGTCATAGCATCAATATGAGGCTCTAAGGCGGTGTAAGCATAAGGTAATTGTGGGAATTGAAGTTCTTTAACTTTTGACATAATTGTATGTTTTAATAGGTGAATAATACAAAGGTACAATACTGTTTAGAATTGTTTTAAATAAACTACTAAACATTAAACAAAATTAACATTCAAAGGTTCAAAATTCAACCACAAGTTTCAGGTTGAGTTGGCGTGGGGTAAGGTAATTGGGTACACCATACTGAATATTGTTCACGTCTTTGACCCAAGTATATGAGATAGTATTGCTAATTTGCAATAAGTTAAAGACTTCGAGGCTGAGCCACATATTTTTAATGTGTCGCGTAACGGACGAGCGCCAGTCATTGCGCTCCTCGCCTAAAAGTTGTTTGCTAAAACCGATGTCAACCCTGCGATACTCAGGCATACGGCGTGTTTGTTGGTATCTTTCGGTGTTGGGCGGACCAAAAGGCAAGCGCGATCCAAACACAAGTTTGAGATGCACCCTGAAAGTAGGGTAGCGGGGAATATAATCTTGAAAAAAAACAGCAAATTGAATGCGTTGGTCAGCGGGGCGGGGAATAAATCCGGGAAAAGCAGTAACTGTGTCAGCTATGGTTTGGTTTTCGCTTAGCAAGGTAATACGTTCCCCATCGCTGTTGATTGGGTAAGTATAGCTGTCGTTTTTGATGTTTTCGGCGGTTTTCATCACCGAGAGGCTGGCCCAACTTTCGATACCTTTTACAAATTCGCCATTTACTTTAAAGTCAATTCCGGTGGCATAACCACTTGATTGTTGATCAGCATAATACCTAATCCTCACGTTGTCAATTTCATAAGGAATAAGTCGGTCGAAATATTTGTAATAAAATTCTGATGTAAAAACAAAGGGGCGGTTCCAAGCCATAAAATCATAATCGCCGGCTGCAACAACCTGATAACTTCTTTGTGAACGTGGATCAGCAAAAAGAGAGCCGTCAAACATCCTCATCTCGCGGTAATAAGGTGATTGGCTATACACTCCGGCCGCCAACCTGAATTGCATTTTTTTCTCCCATTCGGGTTTGATGGTGGCACTAATACGCGGGCTAAGGGTCCATTCGTTGCCATATCCCCAATAATTCGTTCTAAGTCCGGCAGTAAAGGTGTAAAAAGTACTGTTGAGGCTGGTATAATTCCATGAGTGCTGAATAAAAGCATTCAAATTATGCACTTGAAACTCGTGATCTGCTCTAGCTACTTCGTTGAGGATGAGATCGGAAACCACTGGGTTGGGATTTCCGACCATGTCAATCGGGCGTGGCAGCGTATAGCCGGCCGAATCGAGCAGCTCCCATTCTCTCATGCGGTCGTCAATATACTGAAACTGGTAGCGTGCTCCCCATTTTAATACACTATGAACGCGTGCCCGAGTACCTTTGTGCTC
Organism: Bacteroidota bacterium; assembly: GCA_023396415.1. GTDB lineage: Bacteria > Bacteroidota > Bacteroidia > Bacteroidales > F082 > JALNZU01. The sequence continues at coordinate 23,199 of JAEWWJ010000010.1, read as the reverse complement.
AATATTAAAAACGTTGGCTTTGAACGCATTACGTGCATGATCAATAAATGTTCCGATACCTTGCGATTGTATCACGTTGCCAAATTGCTCGCTTCCTAACGAGGTTTCAAGTTTTCCAATCCAATATTGGCCTTGTATGTCGTAGGTTTCTGATTCTACTGATCGGTAGGCCGATGCAATCAATTTCAGCTCGGTTTCGCTGTTCGGGCGGTGGCTTAAAGTTAGAGCACCCATTCCTGTTTCATAACGATCCACTTCTTGTCCGTCGAAGTAAATCGTCAACCGAAAGGCTTCTCTAAAGGTTCCAAAATCGGTTTGTCGGGTTTCGGGAACCAATTTGTATTGGTTGCGGGAATAATAACCCAAAAAGGAGAGGTCCCACTTATTGTTGATCTGATAATTGATTAAAGCTTGCAAGTCGAAAAAATTCGGTTGATATTCGCCCTTGGTTTCCAATGCGTTAAGTACATATTGGGTGGTTTTGTAGCGGGTACCGAGCAAATAGGTTAGGTTTCCGTTTTTGTTGGTGCCTTCGGCGTGCAGGTCGGCACCCAGCAGGCTTACTGAGGCTGAACCAGCCTTCTCGCTTGGTTTTTTATACGTGATGTCGAGCACAGATGACAGCTTGTCGCCATATTCCGCAGCAAAGCCGCCGGCTGAAAAACTGATGCCTGAAACAAGTGATGAATTTAGAAAACTCATGCCTTCTTGTTGTCCCGATCGGATAAGAAATGGTCGGTATATTTCAATGCCATTGACATACACTAAATTTTCGTCGAAATTGCCCCCTCGAACGGTGTATTGCGAACTCAACTCGTTGTTAGATGATACTCCGGGTAAGGTTTTAATAAGCTCCTCGATGCCACTTCCCATAGTGGGTAAAAGCTGCGCCGACTTGGGATTGAGTTTATTGAGGCCAGTGGTATTCATGCGCTCATCTTTCACTACCGCGGTAGGTAGCACTGTTGAGGTTTGAAAAAGTGTAACATCTAAAGCAAGCACCTCACCGCTTTTTACCTTCACTACATGGTCGGAATTTTTATATCCAATGAATGAAAATATTAATACAAAATTGCTGTCGGCAGGCAACCGAAGTTCGTAAAAACCTCGCATATTGGTAGTTACCCCGCTAGCCTTAGATTTTATGGCTACATTAGCAAGCTCTACTGCTCGGCCTTTTTCGTCGGTAACTTTACCTTTGACCGTTCCGGTGTTCTGGCCTACGGTCTGAAAGGAAACAACAAAAAGCAGCAACAGCAACTGCACAATAATCATTTTCATGCGTCGAGGGGTTTGTTGCATACTAACTGATTCAAAACAGTTTTATTTTATTTCTGAGGCTTAAAAATAAAAAAAGCTGCTATCGTTACCAACAGCAGCCTTTAAAATATTTTATGCGTTTTAGTGCTTGTAGAGGTTGCCGGTTTTGTCAGCATCTAACAAAGCAGCATAAATACCTTTTTTGTTGATCACGCGCAAACCTGCGGCACTAACTTTCAAGGTGATCCATTCTTCCATTTCAGGAACAAAAAAACGTTTTACATGAAGATTAGGTGAAAATGTTCTCCTGGTCTTACGGTTGGAGTGTGAAACGTTGTTTCCTGACATTACTTTTTTTCCTGTAATCTGACAAACTTTCGACATGGCGCTATGGTGTTAAATCATTTCTTCCCTCAAAAGGGAGTGCAAAATAACTCATATTTTTCGAGATACACAAGTACGCATTTGAAAAATTACCACAATTTTCGATTTTCTAACCATAAAAAATATGTAAGTAAATATAAATGAGTTTTATACAATTTGTTTATAGTCTTGTTTTCGATTGTTAAAATCAACTTTCAACACTATTGAAAGCTGAGGTAAGGCTTCAGTTTCTCCATTTCTTGGTCGTTGAAGTTGGCTATTGTTTTGAGCTCGTCGGCCGATTTGATAAAGCCCTTCCGATCGCGATGATTCATAACGGCTTTCGTTTGGCTGTAATCAAAATAGGGGTGTTTGAGCAACTCCTTAAAGGTGAGGCGATTAATTTTAAGCGCCACGATATTTTCGGTGTCGAGGATGAGAAATGAGGCAATTTGTTGTTTCCTTAAGCTGTCAATTCCGGAAACTTCTAACAGTTGATCGGCGGTTACAAAGCCACCTAATGCGTTTTTATGTTTTAAGATGCGGAATGCAATCCAAGGGCTGATACCCGGAATGGCTACCAGCATAGAGGAGTCGGCTTGGTTCAAAGCAATTGGCACAACAGGCGTGATGGATTCCGAAACAACAGCAATGGGATCGGTCATGCGTTTTTTGGTGGAAGTGTTTTGCCCCATGGGCATCGAATCCAATACCGGTATGTTGATAAAAGGTTCAAGTACTTCATATTCAGCTTGGCTGATACTATAAATTTTGGCCAAATCCTCTTTTTTATAGAATTTACCTCCTTTGGCCTCGTAATTTTTAATGGTTTTGATTTGCCGATCACTCAATCCGATTTTTTTCCATTTTTCGATGGGTAATTTGTTGGGATTGAAAGGGAAGGGCGTGAGGGTAAGTTCTGAAGCCGAACGCTCTGGCTGCAGGCTGTTAAAGGATTTGTATGAAGTATCCTTTTGGAATTTTTCTTCAACATCAGAAAACTGATTGCCTTTTCTGATCAGTGAGTCGCTCAATAAATTTGAAAACTGTTTTTTTTCGATCAAGCGATCGTTAAAACCAATGAACAGCAGCAAAAACACAACCAGAAGCAGCAAAAACACAATGGCTGATTGTTCGCGTCGGCTGAAGTGAAATAAGTCTTTCAACTGGTTCATAGCTTAGGTACTGTTCAAACAAAGTGCTTGTCATCAAAAAAACATTACAAACTGCTCTCGCCAATGCCGAACAGCCCCAATCCGTTGAGGAACACCAAGGCGATGGCTATCGGGGCAACAAAACGAACAATAAACAAAAACAAGTAGCCGAGGCGCATTTTGAGGCTGCCTTGATTGGTGATTTCGCTCAAAACCTCTTTTTTTGACAACTTCCATCCCACAAAAAGCACAATGAAAAGGCCCCCCAACGGGAGAAAAATGTTGGCCGACGATTTCTCGAGCAAATCGAAAAGGCTCATGCCGCCAACACTTAACCCTTTTAAAGGACCTAAGCTCAGGGTGCAAAATAAGCCCAGTGTGGCGATGCTTGTGGAGGCAAGTACAGTGGCTTTTTTTCTGTTCATCTTCAGTTCTTCAACAAGATAGGCCACAACAACTTCGAGTACAGAAATGGTTGAGGTGAGCGCGGCAATGGCCAAAAGAATGAAGAAAATGATTTCGAAAAACTGCCCGCCCGCCATCTGACTAAAAATCATTGGGAGGGTAATAAAAACCAAGCTTGGTCCGGCTTCGGGCGCAATGCCAAAGGCAAACACAGCCGGAAAGATGGCAACACCGGCCAAAACAGCAATCAAAGTATCGGCCATAGATACCGAAATGGCTGTTGTTCCTAAATTATCTTTTTTGTTGATGTACGAGCCGTAAGTGATGAGTGTGCCCATGCCAATGCTCAGCGAAAAGAAGGATTGTCCCAAAGCTTGCAAAACAACATTGGCATTTATTTTTGAAAAATCTGGATGAAACAAAAATACCAATCCTTCATAAGAACCCGGCAAGGTTATCGAGCGGACCACCAAAAGTGCAATGATGACCAACAACAACGGCATTAAAATTTTGGTGTATTTTTCAATGCCATCTTTTACGCCTTTTAAAACAATAACAGCTGTTAGAAACATAAAAATCAATTGCCACACCAACGGCCTGAAACCCTCGGCAACAAAGCCGTTGAACTGATCGGAAAGGGCTGTCTTTTCAACACTTTTAAAACCATTGAAGATGCTAAGGTAAAGGTATTCCAATGTCCATCCGGCAACTGTTGTGTAAAAGGCAAGAATGGTAAAAGCCGCGGTAATTCCCATGAAACCCACCAAAGGCCAAGCGGTTTTTGGTGCCAGCCTTCGGAATGCGCCGACGGGACTTTTGGCTGCCTTTCGTCCGATAACAAATTCGGAGAGCATCACGGGCACACCTATTAATATGACAAAACCCAGATAAATCAAAAGAAATGCACCCCCGCCATTTTCACCGGCCACATAAGGAAAGCGCCAAATATTACCCAAGCCAATGGCCGAGCCGGCAGCTGCCGCAATCACGCCTATCTTACTTCCAAAACTTTCACGTTCGTTCGAGGGGTCTTGATTCATTATGGATAACGGTTGATCATTTTACATACATTTATTCACCTGATTTATGGTCAAGTCCTTCAGGGAGAGGGAGTTCTATAATATGACCTGATGCCAAATCAAGCACCCAAGCATGGATGCGAAATTCAGAATGACACTTTTGTAAAGCCCGCTGCACCACATGCGTTTTATAGAGGTTCTCTACCTGTCTGATGACGTTTAGCTCACTCAAACGATTGATGCGCTCTACTTCGTTTTCAATGGTGTCGAGTTCTTGCTTGTGCTCTTTGGCCAAATCGTGGATGGGGCTGATCCAATTGCCTACCAGTCCTGTTGCTTGGCCTTTATAAGCGGCAGTTACTCCTCCGCAGTTATAATGACCGCAAACAATAATATGCTTTACTTTGAGAACGTGCACTGCATAATCGAGTACCGAAAGAAAATTTATATCGGTGATAGAAACCTGGTTGGCAATATTGCGATGCACAAAAAGTTCGCCCGGTTCGGTGCTGGTAAAAGTGTCTAACGGCATCCGGCTATCGGAACATCCAATATACAAAAAGTTGGGCTGTTGCCTCATGCTCAAGCGGCTAAAATAGTCGGGTTCGGCAAGTTTTTTTCTCTCAGCCCAAAGTTTGTTGTTACTAATTAGATGTGAATATTCAAGTGGCATTGTAGTGATAGTTTTTAGTGAATGATAGTATAATTAGTTTGATTATTCATAACGTAATGATTCGATAGGATCAACGCTGGCGGCTTTGTTGGCCGGGATGTAACCTGAAACCAAAGCAACAAAAAAGCACAGAATTACAGCCATAACAATCCAAGCCCATGGAATAATGAAAGCGCTTCCGATAGCGAGTGATAGTACGTTTCCGGCAAGGATACCGGCAATAATGCCTACAATACCTCCAATCTGGGCAATCACAATGGCTTCAAGTAAAAATTGGTCGCGGATGGTTTTTCGTGTAGCACCAATCGCTTTGCGTATGCCGATTTCTTGGGTGCGCTCGGTTACCGAAACAAGCATGATGTTCATCAGTCCGATGGCTGCGCCAAAAAGTGTGATGAGGCCTATAAATGTTGCACCCATTTGCACTTGTCCGGTAAGGTTGATCAACATATTAGCAATATTATCGCTTTTCACAATCGTGAAAGTATCATCTTGTCCAACTTGGTCGCCTCTGATAATTCTAAACAAACCCGTAGCTTGTCCAATGGCACCCTCCATATCTTCAGGTGTTCTTGTACGTATGCTGATGGTGTGGTTCATGTCGGGACGAGAGAAGTATTGACGCACATTATTTAAAGGAATCAAGCAATTTTTACCGCTAAAGCCCATGCTCGATCCTTTTTCTTTCAAAATGCCAATGATTCGGTATTTTCCCGGGCCTACGGAAACGATCTGTCCAATGGGGTCTTCGTTTTTCTTGAAAATATCATCGGCCACTGAGCTTCCAATCAGTGCCACATGAGCTCCGGAAAGCACTTCACTTGAAGTGAGGTTGCGGCCTCTTTCAATCTCGAAGCCGGAATTGTACGCGTAGTTTTCATCCACCCCTATGATTTGAATGTTGGGATTGGTTTTTTCTGAACCGAACTTGAGGGTTACAACGCCCGATCCATAGGTGTAGATGCTGGTAGAGGCCGGAAAGTCATATTCATTTTTAAAAGCCATGGCCTCTCTGTAGGTGATGTTTTTGTATGCTTCGGTATTGCTCCGTTGCCCGCCAATCCTCACGTTCATACCTCTGTTTCTCACACTGAAAGTGTTGGCACCCATGGTAGAAAAATTTTCATTCAGGAAATACTTTATGGAATCAATGGCTGTGAGAATGCCAACAAGTGCCATAATACCAAATCCAATGATGGCAATGGTAAGGATGGTGCGCAGAAGGTGGCTCCGAATGGATTCGAAGGAGATACGGATGTTTTCGACGAGTACTTTATTCATATCGGGGTTTTAGTGGTCTGTTTTTTTTCCAAAAGCCAGATCGCCGGCATCGCCCAAGCCAGGCACGATATAGGCTTGCGCTGTAAGCTCATCGTCAATGCCACCAACCCAAACGGTCAAATTGTGTAACGAAAGATTGCGTTGAATGTAGTCGAGCCCTTCAACACTGGCCAATGCGGCCACAATATGAATGTGTTGCGGAAATCCATGGGATAAAATCCCTCTTACTGTTTTCACAATGGAGGCTCCGGAGGCGAGCATAGGGTCGCTTAAAATCAAAACACGTTTGTTGAGGTCGGGACTTGAAATGTATTCTACCCTGATTTCAAAGGCTTCAGTTTTGTCGTATTTGCGATAGGCCGTAATGAAGGCGTTGTCGGCTTGATCGAAATAGTTTAGCAAGCCTTGATGCAAAGGCAATCCAGCCCTTAAAATAGTGGCCAAAACCGGTTGCTCTTTAACAAGCTGCATTTCTATCATCCCCAAGGGGGTAGTGGTTTCAACCGACTTATATTCAAGGGTTTTGCTTATTTCATAAGCGAAAATCTCACCTATTCTTTCCAAATTTCGCCGAAATCGCATTCTGTCATTCTGAATTTCAACATCTCGCAGTTCTGCCACAAACTGGTTGAAAATGGAATTGTTCTCACCTAAGTTTTTAATCATCGGATGGGTTTTTGCTCGTGAGCAAAAGTAAGAATATTTGTTTCAATTCACTTTGTAAGAAAAGTTATTATCATTTTTTGTGTTTTAGCGTTGCAGAAAGACACTCTAAGTACTTTTTTGTTACAACTTTTTACGCAGGTGGACAATTTTCATGGCGATGCGAACCAACAAAGGCAGACGGTTGATGGTGATTCCCGGATAGCCGGTTTCTTTGCTTCCGAAGCCTTTGTAAAAACGTGCCAAATTGTGGTTGTCCGATCCTTCAAAATCGAGTACCAAAGGGCCGGAGGCATACTCTTTGATCACTTGATCGAGGATAAAGCTGAGGGCGTGATTGTCGCGGCCTATGGCAGAAGTGCCTGAAAAAAGAAACACCAATTTGCCATGACTTTTCATGAAAATTGCTCCGGCACTTAGCTGGTTTTCAGGTGTATAAGCTCCATACAGCTTGGCCTGTCCACGATAAATTCCGGCATAAACCAATTTAACAAGACGTTGGTATTCTCTGTCGTTCCATTGGCTGATGGTGCGTCCGCGGTTTTTGCGAAACATTTCTACAACGTCCTCAGGGCGAATGTTGCGCATGATGATCAGTTTGGCTTCTTCAGCTTTTTTAAGGTTGCGCTTAGTGTTGGTAGAATAATTGCGCTGGAGTCTATCATAAGCAGGAATTAGGTCGAGTTCGAAATTTCGATGGATTAGGTGCTCAAAAGGTTGATTATCAAGCTTATTGTGCGTGTTTAAACGAATTTGAATAAACTTAAACTGTTTTGGAATCGCGGTTAAGAAGTTGCCAATAATTTCAGCATTTAAAATGTTGCATGAAAAAATACCCAATTGCTGTGCAAAAAAAGGTTGAAAAAGGTAGCGTATCCCCGCACGCACATTGCCCGTGAGTGGAAAAACTCGAATGTAATCGTCCTCAACCAAGGCTTCCCAGTTTTGATGCACGATGTCCAAGTACCACGACCAGCCGTAAATGTTGCCGTTGAACGAATCGCGGATACACTTATCCCATTTTTGTTTGTCAATTTCTTCGTGTTTTAAAAATCTGATCATAAAGATGGGGCTATTCAGCGGACATTTCAATGGTTTTTTCATAAACGTACGTCCAGCCTTCCCATCGTTTTTCATCGCTGAGGCTTTCGTTGTGCCAAAGGGTTACAAAAGTGCCTCCAACCGCTCTCACTGTGGCATTCAATTCTTCGGTGGTGCTGATGGCTTGGTCAACATCTTGTTTCAAATAATCGCGTAAAGTTCCGTCCATCAGGGTGATAGGATGTATCATAAGGTTGGTTGGCACATCGTGATCCAAGTCGTAAAACAAGAAACTATTGGCAATTCCGGCCCTAAAACCCGGTTGTGACGCATAACCCATTGAATAATCGTCGGTAATGTCCAAATCAATGAGGTGTTGGTAGGTGATGGGCAAGCTTAACCTTAAAAAATGCTGCCTGCTTTGGGTCACGTCTCGGTTTAAAACATCACTCAAATTTTTGATTTCGCTGCGCAATTTAGCCTTGTTTTTAAACGAACCATAAGAAGGGTGGATGCCCACTTCGGCATAATCGGCGATGTGTTTGATGAGCTGTTGAAAGGCGGGGTTTCGGGTGTTGATATTTTTATCGTTGATGCCATATTCAGCAAAAAGAATAAAATACTTCGGGTGTAATTGATACTTTTTTTGCAGCTTCAATTGAAATTCAAAACTGTCGAAAGGGTCTTTCCTTCTGCCGGAAACAACCAACCAACGCTGCTTCAACTCCCGAAAATCGAATTGTGTAATATCGCGGGCAAAACCGCCCAAGCTGCGGTACAACCCTTTGTGAAGATAGGCCCATGCGGCGTCAATATCGTAAGTTGGCAAATATTTATAGGTAGGAAAAGTGATGGTTAAGGTTGGGAATACTGCTGTCAACACTGCCGCAAGCTGCCTGCTCCAAAGGTTAACCACCGGCTGCCTTAAAATGTCATGCTGGTGAAGGCAACTCGACGTGGCTTCAAACCGGCCATGCACATCGGCAACAAAAGGAAGATATTCCTCATACCGAGAAACAAGGTAAAATGCCGCCGAAAAAATATCATATGGCAACATGGATTTGCGATCGAAAACCGGAAAGAAAACCTTTATGCCATTGTAGTCGCTTACTTTCAGCTCTTGGCTTTGAATTTCGCGTTCAAATAACAAACCCGCCGATTTGATGAAAGGGTGGGAGCCGATGGCTTGCGTTCCATAAACAAATTTGGCAGCATCGCGTTGCTCAAATCGAATCAGATCGGTAGTGATATCATACTTTATACCAAGTAGTTGCGACAATACCACATCAAAGGTATAACGTAGCCTATTGGTTATTTTTGGAACAAAAATGAGCAAAGTGTCCATAGGCTTCAAAAATAGCCTTTTTAAAACTTACCACTACCAAAGTTGAAAATATTTTGGAGCAGAACTTTACAGTCTGCTTTTAACAGTGCAATGCGAAAGATGGGAAATTCTCAAACGAGTGATTTTTGCATTTTCTTATCGTATAGATGTTTTAAAAATACATTGTTAATCAATAAGTTATAAAACATATCGGTACTAACGAACTTCAACAAGGTGAAACTTGACGGTCTTTCTTAGATGGGGCTCCTGCGTTAGTAGTCTCAAAGCCATTCGTGGAAAATCAAATAGTTTTACAGAAGGTTTTGGAAAACAAAAACATCCCCTTCGAATCAAAATGAAATGTAGCTTGTTTTTGGATATTTTCGGTGCTTGAAACAGCTTTTTAGTACTTTTGAAAGTTAAAACACGACATACTTCATGGATCAGTTTATCATATCAGCCCGAAAATATCGCCCAGCCACTTTTGATATGGTTGTCGGTCAAACGGCCATCACCTCTACGCTCAAAAATGCCATCCGTAACAATGTTTTGGCACAGGCTTTTTTGTTTACGGGGCCTCGCGGTGTGGGCAAAACAACCTGCGCCCGAATCATGGCGCGCACCATCAATTGCCTCAACCCCACTCCCGAGTATGAGGCTTGCGACCAATGCGAAAGCTGTGTTTCATTTCGCAACTCGGCCTCTTTTAATATCCATGAACTGGATGCCGCCTCAAACAATTCTGTTGACGATATCAGGGCTTTAGTAGAACAGGTGCGCATTCCGCCTCAGGTGGGTAAATACAAAATCTATATCATTGACGAGGTGCACATGCTGACTTCTGCTGCTTTTAATGCGTTTTTAAAAACCCTCGAAGAGCCGCCTGCCTATGCTAAATTTATTTTGGCAACAACCGAAAAACACAAAATCATTCCTACTATCCTTTCGCGCTGTCAAATTTTCGATTTCAAGCGCATCACGGTTGAAGATACCGTCAAACATCTTCAGTATGTGGCTAAAAAAGAAGATGTTGAAATAGATCATGATGCCTTAAATGTGATAGCTCAAAAGGCCGATGGTGCCTTGCGCGATGCCCTCTCGGTTTTCGACCAGATGGTGAGTTACTCAGGTAACAAAATCACCTATAAGGAAGTAATCGAAAATCTCAATGTGCTTGATTATGAGTACTATTTTAACATCACCGAAGCTATGCTGGAGGGTGATTCGTCCGCTGTTTTGCTGATGTTGAATGAAATAATTGACAATGGTTTTGAGGGCCAACATTTTATAGCGGGATTGGGAAGTCATTTCAGGAATGTGTTGGTAAGCCTTGATCCGGCAACGGCAACTTTGTTGGAAACCTCGCAGGCTTTACGTGATCGGTATGTTGACCAAGCCCGGAAATGCAGCGGTGAACTTTTGCTAAAAGCACTTGAAATTCAAAATCAATGCGATTTAAACTATGCCCGAAGTAGCAACAAGCGTCTTTTGGTTGAAATAGCACTGCTCCAAATGGTTGCGCTTAGTCATCCAAAAGAAACGATACCTTCAGAGAGTAAATTTCAACTTCCGGCATCACCTCCGGCTGCCGTTGCTTCTCCGGTTGCAGCACATCGTCCGGCTTCATCACCACCCGTTGCTCAGCCTTCGCAGCCGGTAGCCGCAGCAACATCTCAACCTAAAACGGCCGTTCCATCGGCATCCCCTTCGCCGGCAATACCGCTCTCCTCACCGCCTTCGTCCACTGTAAAAAAAACGCAAACCGGCACTTTTTCAATCAAAGAAGCCCTCACAGCTACTGTGGTGAAAGAGGAAACTCCAGTGGTTATCAATGCCTTTTCAAATGAAAGATTGAAAAAGGTTTGGCAAGATTTCCTTACGCAAAACAATAGTCTTACTCCTAGTTTCACTACCTCGCTCATGCACGTTGAGCCATCAGCGAATGATCGTTTTGTGGTTACTTTTCAGGTTGATAATCACCTTGTGGTAGCCGACAAACGCAACTTAAATCATTTGCTCGACCATCTGAAAAATGAACTCAATAACAACCAAATCACGCTCGAACCGGTAGTGGTTGAATCGGTAAAAGAAAAAACCGCCTACACTGATAAGGAAAAATTTGAAAAAATGGCGGAGAGCCGACCTGCCTTGAGGCTTTTTAAGGATGAGCTGGGTTTGGAAGCGGAGATTTAGGTTTTAGTCATAAATTATTGTTTACAAACAGTTTTCTTTTTTGAATGATCAATCCTCTTTTTCTGTGGTAAAAAACTGTTATGACGATTGTTAAAGCTATGGTTGCGCCTCTGAATAAATTGGACACGAGGTCGCCCAATGCGTTGTTGCTCACATCAAATAAAACCCATGACAGGTTCATAAAGGCGTGAAGGAAAATTGCAACCCAAAGGATGTTCCATTCAACATAAAGCCACGAAAACCAAACCGCTCCTATTGAAGTGACGGCAAAAACTCCCAAACTTTCCATAGGCGTTGAACCTTGATAGATGTGGGCCAAACCAAAAATGATCCCACCAATGAGCGATGCAGGAATGAAACCCCAATTTAGTTTTCTGAATAATAAACCGAAAAGAAAACCTCTAAAAAGGTATTCTTCAAAAAAACCTGCGCCTAAAGTTTGATGAAAAAATTTTACAAGGTTTAAATTTTCATCTAATTTTCCCATAATGGCCGAGCTAATCAACATCGGTAGTACGGTGAAACCGGCAAAAACAAATCCGATTCCCAGCCCATGATCTATTCCAATATTTTTAAATAAATTTTTGAACCCATATAAAAAACCAACAGTCAATGTCGTTGGTAAAGACCACCAAGCATAAACGATAGCGAGTTTTTCAACTGTTAATGTATCAAAGTAGGAAAAAAAAAGTTTTCCATAATACGCCAGCACAAAAACAAGCAATATAATGGTGGAGTGTATGGGAGTCTTTTTTTTTATTTTCTTGTGCAACTTGTGTCAAAGATAATTTTTTTCCAATCCCAACTCAACAGAACTTTTTGGGTCGTATGGGCTATCAATGATAGAATGTAAATCTAATTTAGCAATTTGAAAAACCGTTGTCGTACACTTGAGCGATCTGCCAAATAAAAACAATTTGACAGCAACAAAACGATAACTTCATTAAATTTGGACTTTTGAATAAATAATAAATCAGCATCATCTTCATCCAAAACTATCATGAAAACGATTTCAATTTTACTGATTGCATTCGTCGTTTCATTTACTTTAGCAGCGCAAGACATTACCGGTCAATGGAATGGCGTTTTGAAAGTTCAAGGCATCCAACTGCGTATTGTTTTTAATGTTTCAAAATCCGACAATGGATATAGTGCAACAATGGACAGCCCGGACCAAGGTGCGAATGGGATTCCGGTAACCGTTACGAATTTTGAAAATCCGGAAATCAAATTGGTCGTTTCAATGGCAGGAATTGAATACAAGGGTGAATTAAAGAACAATGAAATTGTTGGAACATTTAAACAAGGCAGTCTGGAAGTACCTATGAATCTATCACGAGAAGCTGTTGAAAAAGAAGTAGTTATAAGACCACAAGAACCAGCAAAACCTTATCCTTATTATTCAGAAGAGGTAACTTTTCAAAACATCAAATCAGGTATTTCATTGTCCGGCACATTGACACTTCCCGAAAAAGAAGGCCGTTTTCCTGTTGTTATCCTCATTTCAGGCAGTGGACCACAAAATAGGGATGAAGAATTGTTAGGTCACAAACCATTTTTGGTGATTTCAGATTACTTAACGAGAAACGGCATCGGTGTTTTAAGATATGATGACAGAGGTGTTGGCGCGTCAACGGGAGATTTTAAAACTTCTACTTCTGCACACTTTGCTGCTGATGTAGCGAATGCCATTGTTTATTTGAAAACCAGAAAAGAAGTGGACAGCAAGAAAATTGGTTTAATTGGCCACAGCGAAGGTGGATTAATCGCACCCATGGTGGCCGGTAAATCTGACGATGTAGCGTTTATTGTTTTGTTGGCAGGTCCTGGACTTCAAGGCGACCAGATCCTATTGTTGCAACAAAAGTTAATTGGAAAGGCATCAGGAGTGAGCGATGAAGAATTGCGGAAAAGCGAAATGATCAACAGAAAAGCCTTCGATATTGTAAAGCAATCCGTTAATCTTGAGCAACTTAAAATAGATTTGACGAACTACCTTTATCAATCTTTGATAGATAATCCAAATTCTGAAAAACCGGAAGGAATGAGCAATGATGATTTTGTTGCGCTACAAGTCGAACAAATCGCAACGCCGTGGATGCAATATTTCATCAAATACGATCCTGCTCCTGCATTAGCAAAAGTACACTGTCCGGTTTTGGCGCTGAATGGCGAAAAAGATTTGCAAGTGCCACCAAAAGAAAATCTAACAGCAATAAGAGAGGCTGTGGAAAGAGGTGGAAACAAAAAAATTGCGATTAAGGAATTGCCAAACCTGAATCACCTGTTTCAAGAATGCGAAACCGGTTCGCCTAACGAATACGCAGCTATTGAACAAACGATTTCTCCCACAGTACTTTCAGAAATGTTGAAATGGATTCAAGCGCAAACGAAATGAAAAAAAAACGGGACAAAAAAAACTCCGGTGTAGAGCCGGAGTTTTTTTTTGATGCTGATTATTCATCAGCCATATCATGCGTAAGGTTTTTGTCTTTGATGCCCACAATTTCTTCAAGCATATCTGTGGTTACCGATTTTGGTCTTTCGAGTGGGTACAGCAATGCGCGATCCCATATGAGGTTTGCTAAAACTCCAATGGATCTTCCAATTCCAAATAAAACGGTATAGAAATCATATTCCGTAACACCGTAATGCCATTGAATGACACCAGACTGGGCATCCACGTTGGGCCATGGGTTTTTGGCTTTGCCTTGCTCCAGCAAAATTGGTGGAACCACCTTATATAATATGTCAACATATTTGAAGATAGGATCGTCAGACAAATGTTTGAGGCTAAACTCGCGTTGAATGGTATATCTTGGGTCGGTTTTGCGCAAAACGGCATGGCCAAAACCAGGGATAACTTGGCCACTGTGCAGCGTGTCCCAAACAAATTGACGCATCTCGTCTTCGGTAGGTGTTTCTCCACCCATTTTGTCCATCAGATCTTGCAGCCACCGCAAAACTTCTTGGTTTGCCAAGCCGTGCAAAGGTCCGGCAAGCCCGTTGATCATGGCCGAAGTTGATAGGTAAACATCAGATAAAGAGCTGCCTACCAGGTGAGCCGTGTGGGCACTCACGTTACCGCTTTCATGGTCGGCATGAATGATAAAGTGCATGCGGGCAACATCGTCATAGGGTTTGGATTTTCCCATCATATGGGCAAAGTTGGCGCCAAAATCTAAATCGGGATTGCCGACAATGCGCTTGCCGTCACGGTATAATTTGGCATAAATATAGGCAGCAATCTCTGGGAGTTTAGCCAAAAGATTCAACGCATCTTCATACATTGGATCCCAATAATCCATTTTGTTGATGCCGGCTTTGTATTTTTTGGCAAAGAATGACTCGCGCGCCATAGCCAAAATAGCCGATGAAAACATGGCCATAGGATTGCTGCAGCAGGGCCAGGCATCAATAATTTCATACACATAACGCGGTAAAATTCTTCTTTTAGAAAATTCATCCACAAGATCGTGCACTTGCGATTCGGTTGGAATGTCGCCGGTGAGCAAGAGGTGCATTAGCCCTTCAACATAAGGCATCTCTGCACTTTTCCCCTTGGGCAGTAGTTCAAAAACTTCAGGAAGGGTGTAGCCGCGGTAACGGATACCTTCTTTTGGGTCGAGGTAAGAAATATCGGTAATCAAACCCTTGACTCCCCTCATTCCTCCAATAATTTGATTTACAGTTACTTTGTCCACAACAACATCGCCATATTCCTCTATTAAGGTTTTTGTTCTTGGCCTCCAATCGTGGATTTTGTCTTTAAGGATACTTTTTAAGTTTGACATATAGGGTCAATGTTTTTTAAGATTATGATTGTAAACGATTCTTTAGTTCTTGATTAATGGCTTCGAGAAAAGCCTCAGTGTAAAGGTAATGCTCCTCTTTTAAGTTGTTTCCGTGCACAAGCATAGCCAGATCTTTGGTCATTTTTCCTGCTGCAACGGTAGCTACGCATACCTCTTCGAGGGTTTGAGCAAAGTGGATAAGTGCCTCATTTTGATCGAGTTTTCCACGATGAGCGAGGCCTCTTGTCCAAGCAAAAATGCTGGCTATAGGGTTGGTTGATGTTGGGTTGCCCTTTTGATGCTCGCGGAAATGGCGGGTAACGGTGCCGTGAGCGGCTTCAGCTTCAACGGTTTTTCCGTCGGGTGTAATCAAAACGGAGGTCATCAAGCCAAGCGATCCAAAGCCTTGAGCCAAGGTGTCGGACTGCACATCACCATCGTAATTTTTGCAAGCCCATACAAATTTGCCACTCCATTTTAGGGCAGCAGCCACCATGTCGTCAATCAAACGATGTTCGTAAACAATTCCCTTAGCCTTGAACTGTTCTACATAATATTGCTGATAAACGTCTTCAAAAATGTCTTTAAAACGCCCATCATACTTTTTAAGAATGGTATTTTTTGTTGATAGATACAACGGCCAGCCTTTTTGCAGCGCCATATTAAAACAGGAGTGGGCAAAACCGGTAATGGAGGGATCTGTATTGTACATGGCCAGCGCAACGCCATCATCCTGAAAGTTATAGACCTCAAAATGTTGAACTTTACCTCCATCTTCGGGTGTAAAGGTGATGGTAAGCTTTCCTTTTCCTTTAGTAACAAAATCGGTGGCGCGGTATTGGTCGCCAAAGGCATGACGGCCAATGACGATGGGATATTTCCAACCGGGAACCAAACGTGGTATATTGTTGATAATGATGGGTTCACGAAAAACCGTGCCGTCCAAAATGTTCCGAATGGTTCCATTGGGCGATTTGTACATGTCTTTCAAACCAAATTCTTTCACCCTGTTTTCGTCGGGTGTTATGGTGGCACATTTAATGCCTACGTTGTACTTCAAAATGGCATGAGCCGCATCAACGGTAACTTTGTCAGATGTTGCATCGCGGTTTTCCATACCCAAATCGTAGTATTTAATGTCGAGATCGAGGTAGGGAAGGATGAGCTTTTCTTTTATAAATTTCCAGATGACACGCGTCATTTCATCTCCATCAAGCTCCACAACAGGATTGGCAACTTTAATTTTCGTCATGTATTATTCAGTTTAAATGTTTAAAATTATATACGTTGATGTTTGCATAAAAGATTGGCTAAAAATACAAAAATCTTTCATTCCTTTTTTGCAATCGTTTCCGATACGTTATTTTTAATTTCGTCTAAATAAGACGTTGGTTTTCACGAGCAGTATATTCCACCAAATGTTTTTTTTATTTGCTACTTTAATCTAACATATGAGTTAAAAAATTGATTATTAGTGTATTAAATGTATTTTTTCTAACGCCGAATCGTTTTTTTTCTGCGGCTGTGACTAAGCTATCATTTAAGTTTTTCATTCTTTGTCACCTTATTCGATAACCAATTCTACGATTTTATATCTTCTATCCCTCATAAAAGTTATTTTTTTTAGCGTTGCTTCTCACGTATTCGTTGCCGAAAACGATCGTTTTCCAAGTTAGATTTCCAAAGCTGAAGTAACTTGTTTTTCAAAAAGCGGCATGATTGTGACCCAAGTAATTCCGGTCATTTGTCGTGCAGCTGAAAAAAAATTCTTTTATTTGAACTTGATTTGTAACCATTCATTCAATCATGCGTCATTCAATTGATTAAAACAGTCACAACAATGGAAAATACTTATGAACCCTGGCGCAGGAGCCGAAATAGAGTAATTGCAGGTGTTTGCGGTGGAATAGCTGAGCGGCTGCGCATTGATCCTGTGGTGGTAAGATTGATTTTTTTGCTGCTACTCGTTTTTGCCGGTGGCGGCTTTTTGGCTTACATCATTCTTTGGATTGTGCTTCCCGATGCGCCATACACTATGCCGGGCGAAGGCAGTCAATCAGCTTCGAATTATGCACAAGATGCTACAAATGAGGATTATGTAAAAGATCCTCTCAATGAAATGCCTAGTGATGACACATCCAAAAAGTCAAGCCAACTGGTTTTAGGCTTGGTTTTAATTGGATTGGGCGTGTTGTTCTTGGTGGCAGCTTTTATCCCGCGTTTTAATGTTTATGACTTATGGCCGGTAGCATTAATCGTTTTTGGGATATTTATTTTAAAGTCAGGTAAACAATTTTAATGGATATCAAATGAAACATTCAAATATTTTTTGGGGAACCTTGCTTGTAGGAGTGGGGATTTTGTTGTTGTTGGATCGCTTGGAGTTCATGCACTTCGACTGGTGGGCCTTCGGTAAATTGTGGCCATTTTTAATCATCCTATGGGGTGTTTCAATTTTGCCTTTACACGGCAACATCAAGCTGCCATTGGCTTTGGTTGTGGTGGTCGGGAGCATTTTCCTTTATTCTAATTATGCTGAAAATAGCGATCATCGCAAGAGTTTCAGTTATCATTTTAACGACAGTGATGACGAGGAATCGGATGAAAATGAAACCTATATTCGTAGCGATCAGAATTTTAACGAAGGCTACTCTCCCGAAATAAAAAGAGCCGTTTTAGATATGGATGCAGGTGCCGGCGTTTTTGTTCTGCAAGGCTCAACGGGCGAGCTGATTTATTGTGAAAACAAAGGCTTTGGAAGTCAATTCGACTTTAAAGTTGAAACCATGGACAGTGTGGCTACCATCAAAGTGAAGCAACAATCCCCGGTGAAAGTGCGAAATAACAGTGGCAATAAATTTAATTTGATGCTCAACACCAATCCGTTATGGGATTTTAATATTGATGTGGGTGCAGCAGAGTTTGATTTTGACCTCAGCAACCACAAAGTGAATAAACTGGATATTGATGGTGGTGCAGCTTCCATTGAAGTGAAGATTGGCACCTTGCAAAAAGAAACTGATATTGAAATTGATGCCGGCGCCTCTTCTATCGAGATTCGCATTCCTTCAGAGGCGGGATGCCGCATCACTGGTTCTACTGTGCTCTCGAGCCGAAATTTTGATGGTTTTGAAAAATTAGATCGAGGACATTATGAAACTTCTAACTTTAGCACTGCAGAGCAAATAATTCGTATCCGAGTGGACGCAGCCGTCTCGAGTTTTAGTGTAATTCGTGAAAAATCAGGGGAATAAACCGCAAATCAACCAGCAACTTTAAACACGGTTGACATCTTTTTTAAAGCTTTGTTGCGTATGATGTTTACAAAATGCGTTGATCGGTTCAACTCTGTAACCAGCTCTAAAGATTTTGAAAAATCACCTTTAAGTCTGTACAATTCAGCGAGATACACTTTATCAACTTCTTGATTTTGCGAAGACCTTAAAATCTCTATCATTCGTTTGATGTTGGCCTTGTACGCGGCTGACTGCTTCAAAAAATGATATTTAAACAGCAAACGATGGTTGCGATCGTGACGCCAAGTGCTGAAGCTGACATCGCCTTTAACAAAATCCATGAATTTGTAGGTGCTGCTCTTTCTTACCAAATCGTTTTGCGCCCACAAGAGCCCTTTACGTAGGTAAAGTTCTTTTTCTGCACTCAATGGCCGGTAGTGGGCCAAAAGATGCGAATATTGGTTGATCAAAGCCAACTTTCCAAAGGTGCGATATGTGTTGGAGCCAAATAAATACCAAGAACTGTAGGGATAAACGGCCACTTTTTGTTGTTTGGTGGACAGCTCTTTAAACGAGGGAACGAGAATTTTGTCTGGAAAGGCGGGGTCTATAGCCCAAAAAATGTGACCACACGAAGGACAAACAACAATCATCTGTGGTTCCGAAAGAAGTTCGTCGCACATCATTTTGCCATCGGAAAACAATTCGGTGCAATGAATGGCCGGACTTTCAAGTTGCTTGCCTGTGAGGACAGCAGCACACTCCGGACAGTGAAAATAGAACCTCACGTAAGGATTCATTCTTATTAAATTTGTGCAAATGTATTGATTTTTTGATGTGATATTTGGCAAAGGTTAAAAGCATACGGTAGTCGTTTGCGGGGTCTTTTTTTCTTATATGCTTATTTGTCTATCTGGCCTAATGGAGGTTTACGTCTTCGTGAAAAAAAAACTATTTATTTTTCCTTAAAAAGTGCATCAATTAAAAAATCATTTTACTTTTACCGCCTCAAACATTGCACCATGCACAACGTAAACGCCATTTATTTTTATTATTTTTATTTTGGTCGTCAAGATACATGGGGAGGTTGTGTGCATAACTGATTGAAAATAAAGAATTGCGAAAATCCTGCCCACACAAGGCGGGATTTTTTTTGTAAAAAAAAATCGTCCATTGAAAAATCAAAAGATACTCATACAAGGCATCGAAGGGTCGAACCATCATTTGGCAGCCCTTGCCTATTTCCATCCAGAAAACATTGTGCCTTTGCCATGCGCAAGTTTCCGCGTTTTATTCAGTCGCTTGGAAACCACCGAAGCTTCTTTTGCTATCGTTGCAATGGAGAATACACTGGCGGGAAGTCTGCTCTCCAACTATACCCTTCTCCGGCAATCGGGAATGAGAATTTTAGGCGAATACAAAATGCGCATCAGTCATCATTTGATGGCCCTACCAGGTCAAAAATTGGAGCTTATTGACGAGGTTCATTCACATCCAATGGCGTTGGCCCAGTGTGAGGATTATTTTAGTAACAAGCATCAAATGAAGTTAGTAGAATCAGAAGATACGGCCATAAGCGCAAGAAGTATCCAACAAAATAAGCTTTCAGGCAGAGCCGCCATTGCCTCCGAACTTGCAGCACGGTTGTTTGGCTTGCAAATTTTGGCGCGTAACATAGAAACCAATTCACACAACTTTACCCGCTTTTTGGTGATCGGAAAAACTGACTATCCTTGGGAAGTTAAACATAAAATGGAGCTACAAGCCAACAAGGCATCTCTGGTATTCACTTTGGCACATCAAACTGGTAGTTTGGCGGCCATTTTAAGTATGTTGTCTTTTTATCAGCTCAACTTAACCAAAATCCAGTCGTTGCCCGTGGTGGGAAAAGAGTGGGAATATCTTTTTTATGTGGATTGCACTTTTGATGACAAAATACTATATGATGCTGCAATACAGGCAATTAATCCGCTTTGTTCAGAACTTCGTATTTTGGGTGAATATCTAACCCATGAAGCAGTTAATGAATTTAAAATGAATGATATAAATAGATTGACTCACCTAAGCTGACCCACTATGCAACCCGAAATTCAAAATACCTTGGTGCAGCCGGCCTTACGCACCCAAATGGTCGAAAACTACTATTTTTCTGATAAACTTCAGCAATTGGAACTGATGCGCAGCCAAGGTGCCAAGGTCATAAATTTGGGAATCGGTAGCCCCGATCTCGCTCCTCATCCTGCGGTGGTCGAAAAACTATCGGCTTCGGCTGCCGATCCTCTCAATCATGGTTACCAAAGCTACAGAGGAACCAATGCCCTGCGTGTGGCTTTTGCTGCGTGGTATAAAAGGAAGTTTAAGATTGAGTTGGATTTCAACACCGAAATTTTACCATTGATGGGGTCTAAGGAAGGAATTATGCACATTTCGCTGGCATTTCTCAATCCCGGCGACCAAGTGTTGATTCCCGATCCGGGCTACCCCACTTATTCTGCCGTTTGCAAAATTGTTGGTGCGCAACCACTTTATTATGAGCTTAATGCAGAAAATAGTTGGATGCCCGATTTTGAGGCACTTGCAACCTACGACCTTTCAAATGTAAAGCTGATGTGGGTCAATTATCCGCACATGCCGAGTGGAGCTATCGCCTCAAAAGCTTGTTTCGAGAAGTTAATTGCATTTGGCAAACAACATAACATACTGATTTGTAACGATAACCCTTATGCGTTGATCTTGAATGAAATGCCGTTAAGTTTGCTTTCAGTAGAGGGTAGTAAGGCTATTGCGCTGGAATTGAACTCATTGAGTAAATCGCACAATATGCCCGGCTGGCGAATGGGGATGGTTTGCGGTCATCAAAACTACATTAACCAAATCCTTAAAATTAAAAGTAATATGGATTCGGGCATGTTTAAACCACTTCAAGATGCTGCTATTAAAGCACTTATGCTTGACGAAAGCTGGACCACAGACTTGAATTTAATTTATGCAGACAGAAAATTGGTGGTACACCGGATGTTCGATGCGCTTGGCTGCTCCTACGAACCCAATCAAAGTGGGCTTTTTGTTTGGGCTCAAATCCCGGCTCATTTTCCATTTGCACAAGTGCTTTCAGATAGGATACTTCATGAGGTAGAAGTGTTCATCACCCCGGGTTTTATATTCGGAAAGCAGGGTCTGCGGTACCTCCGCATCTCTCTTTGCTGCGAAAAAAATCAGCTTTTGGAGGCTTTAGAAAGAATTGAAAATTTTATGAAATCACGTTTATGAAAAATATTGAAATAAAACCCTGGAACCTGAAAGGGTTTGACATGAAAAAACCTATTCTGATTGCCGGTCCATGCAGTGCCGAAACAGAAAAGCAAACATTGACAACCGCCCATCAGCTTGCTGCACAGGGAATTAAGATATTCAGAGCTGGAATTTGGAAGCCGCGTACACGTCCCGGTGCTTTTGAAGGGGTTGGCACTGTGGGCTTGCCTTGGCTGCAAAAAGTAAAAAAAGAAATAGGAATGTTTGTGGGCATCGAAGTGGCCAGCGCACAACATGTTTTTGAAGCCTTGAAATATGGCATTGATCTGCTGTGGGTTGGAGCTAGAACCACCGCCAATCCCTTTGCTGTTCAAGAAATTGCCGATGCTTTGCGCGGTACCGATTTGCCGATATTGGTTAAAAATCCTGTTAACCCTGACATTGACCTTTGGATAGGAGCCATCGAACGCATCAGCAATGCCGGAGTCACACAACTCGCTGCTATTCATCGTGGTTTCAGTACTTATGCCCCAACCGAGTACCGGAACCATCCACAATGGCTTATTCCAATTGAGTTAAGACGGCGAATGCCGCAATTGCCCATCATCACCGATCCAAGCCATATTTCCGGCAAAAGAAGCTTAATTCAAGAGGTGAGCCAGCAAGCCATGGATTTAGATTTTGACGGTTTAATTGTTGAAACGCATTGCCAGCCTGATGATGCTTGGAGCGATGCCAAACAGCAGCTACATCCTGATCAACTGAAGGAAATGATTCAAGCCCTCACTTTTAGAAATCCACATATCGTGAATGTGCCCCGAACCCAATTGGATGATCTGAGGCTTCAAATTGATGATATTGATAATCAACTCATTGATTTGTTGAGAGATAGAATGAACATCTCTAAACAAATAGGTGGTTATAAACAGCAAAATAATATCACCATCCTACAGTCAAGAAGGTACAACGAAATCATTCACGATCGAAACAGTAAGGCACTTAAAAAAGGCTTGAATGTTGATTTTGTGAGTAGAGTTTTCGAATCAATTCATGAAGAATCTGTTTTGCAGCAAAGCCAAATCATGAATCAAAAAGGGCAATAAAAACTAAATAAATTATTTAATATGAAGATATTAATACTTGGAGCCGGTAAAATGGGTGTGTGGCTCAGCGATGCCTTATGTTTGCAACATGAAGTGGCAGTTTACGATACAGATATCAGCCGACTGCGTTATGTTTTTAACACCATTCGCGTGACTGATGCCACCGAAATTGCCGATTTTTCTCCTGATATGATGATCAATGCCGTGCATTTGCAGCATACCATTCAAGCCTTCGAAAATGTACAACATTTACTGCCTGCATCCTGTATCATCTGCGACATTGCTTCTGTAAAAAACGGATTACATGACTATTATCAAAAAAGTGGCCATCCATTTGTATCGGTTCACCCCATGTTTGGTCCAACTTTCGCGAGTTTAAATAACCTTTCGAATCACCATGCGATCATCATTGATGAATCTGATGAAACAGGAAAACGG